>JAFGTO010000598.1 GCA_016934095.1 Candidatus Glassiibacteriota bacterium | reverse complement strand
GCACCAGAGCATCCGGGATCCAGCCGGTCATCCGTTCGGGGGCCGCAGCAGCGGATGCATAGAACCATAGAGGATTAGTTGGATTCACAACCTCCAGATAGTGTTCGCTGAACAGCTCCACCCATCCCCCCGGCCCGTAAGCCGTACCCCCCGGCGCGCCGATAACCCGGCTCGATCCCTCATTTTCGGGGCAGTCAATGCTCAGGGACACCTTTAGCGCGCTGTTGTTTCCGGCGGCAATCATCACCTGAAAGGCAAGCACCTCATTGTATAAACCTTCCAGGCGGATCGTATCCCCATTCCAGACACTGTTGCCCGATCTGCTGAAATGGTCGGTCTCATCGCGGAATATTTTTTCTCCGTCGCCCAAGGCCCAGACACTCCCAATCGAGGGCGAAAAGACTATTTTCCGTGGATTTTTCTCTTTCAAGATCATCCTGACCAAAGTTACGGCGTCGTTGATATCCACCTCTCCCTGCTGGGAACCATCCACGTTGGCAAGCTGGCGCTCTCTCCCGGTGGACGGCCCGCCCCTGGAGACCATGATCAGAATCCCGATCGCATCGATAATGTTCAACCTGCCGTCCCCGTTGAGGTCCCCCAGCCAAACTTCAATGTCCGCATACTCCGTCTGCGCCACTGAAATCCCCGGGAGAAAAAATATCGATAATAAGACAGCCAATATAATCTTGGTTTTCAACATCTGGTTTTCCCTGTTACTTTTCCCGGATAATCAATATAAGCTTAGATTCCAATAATAACGATACCGGTTATTTTAAAATAATTCAAGTATCAGGTAAGATTATCGGAAATCCCTTATACAAAGAAGGGGCTCCATCACTGGATGGAACCCCTTTGGTTCGTGCTTAATTATTTGATTACTTTTTATCTTCGCAGTGTTCGGATATGCCGCCTGGAGTGGTCGAAGATTTTCACCTCCAGGGGCATTTGCCCTATGGCATGCGTGGCGCAGGCCAGGCAGGGATCATAGGGGCGGAACGCCATTTCAACCATGTTCAGCATACCGTCGGTCACATCCGGGCCGTGCACCATACCCTTGGCCGCTTTCTCCACGCTCATGGCTATGGGCGCCGAGTTGTGGTTGGTGGCCACGATCAGGTTGACCATGGTGATCATGCCCTGTTCATCGGTCTGGTAATGGTGGATCAGGGTGCCCCGCGGGGCCTCCACCACGCCCACGCCTTCTTTCGGGGTGGAAGTGGGCACGTTCCTGATCTCTTTGCCCGTGATACGGTCGTCTGCCAGCAGCTCCTGCATGCGCTCCGCAGCCTGGAGAGCCTCGATCAGGCGGGCCCAGTGGAACGCCAGGGTGCAGTGGGCAGGCTTGCCGCCCAGGACTTCGTACATCTTGTCGTGGGCCGCCTGGGCCAGGGGAGTGGCCATGCCGTCCGAGGCGTTCAGGCGCGACAGCGGGGCCACGCGGTAGATTCCGCTCTCCGGGCCGTCCACAAAACCCTTCCAGCCAACCTTTTTCAGGTAGGGGAAAGTGATATAGCTCCAGGGCTCAACGTGCTCCGCGATATGCTCCGTGTATTCCTTCACGTCGAACCTGGCGAACTCCGCCCCCTCGGGGTCGACCACCCTCAGCTTACCGTCATAGAAATCCACCTTGTTGTCTTCGGTGACCAGGCCCATGGAATAGGTGCGGTGGGTGTAGGCCTCGCTGAGGATCAGGTCCACGTAGTTCTCGTTCTTGAGCACTATGTCGTCGAATATCTGCAGAGCGGCCTGGGCTATCTCCACCCCGAAATCCGCGGTGGCCCGGTAGGTTTTGCGCTCCTCCTCGGTCATGCCCTTGGAGACTCCTCCGGGCAGGCCGAACACCGGATGGATCGTTTTACCCATCATGGTCTGCATCATGGTGCGCACTTCACGGCGCAGGCGGATCACCAGGCCGGCGGTTTCCAGGCCCACTTTGGCGATCACTCCCAGGATATTGCGCTCCGCGGCCGGGGCCGCAGGCCCCACCACGAAATCCGGGCCGCCCAGGTAGAAAAAGTGCAGAAAATGGTCCTCCAGGGTGAATGCGTTGTAGGCCAGCTCGCGGATCAGCCTGGCGGTGGGAGGAGGCTCGACCTTCCAGAGGTCGTCCAGGCACTTGGTCGAGGCCATGTGGTGCGCGGTGGGGCACACTCCGCAGATACGGGGAGTGATCCTGGGCATTTCCTCCGCCGGGCGGCCCAGGCAAAATGTCTCGAACCCCCGCAGCTCAGGTACCTGGAAAAAGGCCCGCTCGACCTCTCCCTCCTTGTCCAGAAAAATCTCGATCTTACCGTGCCCTTCGAGCCGGGTAATCGGGTCTATGGTTATCTTTTGTGCCATCTCAGCCCAACCTCTGTTTGAGAATCGATGTGGGTAACGAAAAACGATATAATGTGCCCAGCGGGTCGACCATGGTCGCGGCCAGCCGTTCGGAAGCCTCCTCCGTAGTTGTATCCAGCAGCGAGCCTATGGCGGAGAGCATCTTGGTCCCGCCGTCCCTGGCCTCGGAAGTAGGCCCGAAACAACCCCGGCAGGGCATGTTGCCCCTGATACACAGCTCGCCGCAGCCCGAGCGCGTGGCGGGCCCCATGCAGACATAGCCCTGGGCCAGGAAACAGGTGTCCGGGTCCGGGCTGCTGTCGGCCACCCGCTTGAAAGACTCGATCTTCATCACCTCGGGCTTGCTGTCTTTCTGGGGGCAGGTGTCGCAAAGGGACTTGTCCGGGGCCAGCACGCTGCCTTTTTCCGGCAGTTTGCCTTCAAGAATGGCGCCCACCGCCGCGGAGATCAGGTCCGGCACCGGCGGGCAGCCCGGCAGGTAGTAGTCCACCTCGATCACCTGGTCCAGCGCATACACCGCAGGCAGGAACTCGGGCAGCTCCAGTTCGTAACCGTTAATTTCAGTCTCGAGCTGGGGCAGAATTTTGTCCGGGTTGTCCACGCTGGGGCTGTTGTGATACTTGTTAGCCAGGGTTTTCTCACGGGTGGTGAAATTGGACAGGCCCGGTATGCCGCCTAAGTGCGCGCAGGAGCCGAAGGCGATCACCACCGGGCACTTCTGCCGTAACAGCTTCACCCAATCCACCTGCTCGCTCGTACGTATCGAGCCGTTGATAAACGCCACCGTGACCTCGCCCGGCTTCCAGGCTTCGACATCCTTGCGCTTGAAATCCAGGGCCACCGGCCAGAGCGCGATATCAACCGCCTCGACCACCTTGAGTATCGCCTCGTGCAGGTCTACTACAGCTTCCTCGCAGCCCCCGCATGAAGCGCACCAGTAAAATGCTACTTTCGGTTTGGCCATCGCTTTTTCCCTTGAGTTAGGCGGCTCCGCTGTATTCGGCGGAACGCTTTTTCCAGTTTAATGGACCGAGTTCTTTCAGACGAGCAGTCATCTCGCCCACGACTCTGGCGAACTTCTCGCCCTCGGAGGCCGAAACCCACTCCAGCCGGACACGGTCGGTCTCGATACCGAACTGCTCGAGCAGTTTCAATAGCAAAGGATATCTCCGCATGGCCCGGTAGTTGCCCTCGCTGTAATGGCAGTCGCCCGGATGACAGCCGGCGATCAGCACCCCGTCCGCGCCCTCGGCCAGGGCCTGGACTATGAATGTCGGGTCAACCCGGCCGGAACACATCACCCGGATAGTCCGCAGGTTGGGCGGATACTGCATCCGGCTGGTTCCAGCCAGGTCGGCGCCTGTATAGGAGCACCACTGGCAGAGGAAACCAACGATTCTTGGTTCAAAGCTATCTTCAGGCATATTCAAAGTCCTTTTTTATGAGATTACATAGCTGTAAAATGTCAACTCAGCACTCCCGTAACTTCCGAGAATATCTGTCTGTCCTCGAAATTCTCCTGCTGGGCCGCGCCGGTAGGACATCCGGCCACGCAGGTCCCGCATCCTTTGCACAGCTCTTCTATAACTACGGAGACACCTTTTTCCGCGTTGTATTCCACAGCCGTGAACGGGCAGTTGCCCACACAGATCTTGCAGCCGCCGCAGAGGTCCTCGTTGATAGAAGCGGTTATCGGCTCCAGCACGATTGATCCCTTGTCCAGCAGGCTTAAAGCTCCGCCGGCGGCAGCCGCGCCCTGGGCCACGGAGTCCGG
>JAFGTO010000105.1 GCA_016934095.1 Candidatus Glassiibacteriota bacterium | reverse complement strand
CTTAGTCGCGTTTCCCTGGGATGGGCACGGGTCGCACCGGCAGCGGCCCGAACTCGTACTTGGCAGGGGAGAGATCTATCTCAGACGCCATCATTTCCTCCCAGGTAACTGTGTTGCCGGTATAGGCGGCCTGACGGCCCATGATGGCAGTGAGGGTTGATTCGGCCACGTTTTGGGCCTCGTTGTAAGGCTCCCCCTTACGGATGCTCGCGATCAGATCGATATGCTCCTGCTGCCAGGCATCCACCGGCTTTCCGTCGTACCTCCAGAGATTGCGCCCTCTGATCATGAATCTATTGTCGGCATGGCTTTCGGCGGTTCCGAGACTGCCGGTAAAGTATTCGCCGATCAGGTGGTCGGTGTTTTCCTGTTGGCGGCACATGCTGATCAGGTGCAGGCCGTTTTCATATTCATAATCGATGGCGAAATGGTCGTAGATGTTGCCGTAGACCTCCTGAGTGCGCTGCTGGCGCCCGCCGACGCCGTAAGCTTTCAGCGGATGAGCTCCCAGCACCCAGTTAATCACATCCAAGTTGTGAACGTGCTGCTCGACGATGTGGTCGCCCGAGACCCAGTCGAAGTAGTTCCAGTTGCGAATCTGAAACTCCATGTCCGACCAGCCGGGCTGGCGGTCCCGCTTCCAGAGGTAACCCTGGTTCCAGAAGCAGCGGGCGGCCAGGATCTCCCCGATCCGGCCGTCCTGAATTTTATTCACGTGTTCCAGGTAACCCGGGTCGTGCCGCCTCTGGGTACCGGCTCCCATCGCCAGCCCTTTCTGCCTGGAGAGCTCGCCGGCTTTGATAAACCTTCGGATGCCCACCGGGTCCACTGCCACCGGTTTTTCGGCGAAAACATGCTTGCCTGCCTCTACCGCGGCCTCGAAATGTTCAGAACGGAAATGCGGTGGAGTGGCCAGGATTACCAGGTCCACCTCGGTTTGGAGAAGTTGCCTGAAGGCGTTCCAGCCGACGAAACAGTAATCTTTCCTGACTTTGAATCCCTCGAGCCTCCCGCCCTCCCGGTCAGGGCTGCTTAAGTTTTCCCGGCTTTTCTCCAGCATGTCTTCGAAAAGGTCCGCCATGGCGATAAGCTGGACATTAGGGGCGGCTTTGAGGCAATTCTCGGCCGCACCGGTGCCTCGACCGCCGCAGCCGATCAGACCCACACGGATAGGATCGAGGTTTTGACCATAGGTATTGCGCAGAACGGAAAACCCTGCCAGGGCGCCGGCGGCCGCTGCAGCACCGGACTTGAAAAAGTTCCGTCGTGATTGCTTTCCGCTGTGAATGCTCTTGCCCATTGCGACCTCCAGATTGAGATGGTAACCGACATTCCCCCTATCAAAATTGAAACAGCAAAAGATAGCCTTCTTTTTCAATTTTGAGCGAAATCTTTCGTCCTTTTGTAACTTGCATCGAGAGATTACCAGTTTTGCTGCAATACATTAGCCGTTTTCATCAGGAGTATCAATAATTATTTCTGAGTCTGATTGGATACCGACAAGATAGGCAAGAAGACTTGCATCTGAGGTCATTTTGAACCATGAAATTCCAGCCTGAAACTACTTTTGAAACCTACCTTAAACTTTAACCCTTCAGTTGAACCATTCAGCACCTCTTGAACGCGTGGTTTTCTTTAGAATTTAATACTTTAGGCCGGTTTCGAAAACGACTTTCAATCTTTATATGGGGAATGTGGGATAAGATGTTTCACACAATAATTATCTCTTACTCCTATATCATAGATACCCTTGCTGCGAAAAGATTAAAAAGCATGCAAGTCTGTTGATCAATCAATGCCTACGAGATGGAGAACGATTTACTAGGGGAAAAGTGTAATATTACTTCTTATCCTTTATTTATGACTTTCACCCTTTTACGCACTGACATTTTATTTCCCCGACCGCTGCTCCAGCACGCGGACCAATGCCTGGTCGCCCAGCTCGCCCAGGCCCAAGGCCAGGGCCTTTTCGTACATGCCGGCCACCAGCTGCAGGCCCGGCAGCTCGAGGCCCACCCGCCTGCATTCATCCAGCACCAGCCGGATATCCTTGTGGTGCAGGGCGATCTTGAACCCGGGGCTCAAGTCTCCCTCGACCAGCCTGCCGCCCCAGTTCTCCCAGATGAAACTGCCGGCTGCGCCCGAGGCGATCACCTGGTGGGTGAGTTTCAGGTCCAGGCCCAGTACCCCGGCGAAGTGAAAGCCCTCGGCCATGGCGAGCACGTGCAGGCTGCCTACCAGGTTGTTGCAGAGCTTGATCAGCTGGCCCTGGCCCACCGGCCCGACATGGACTACCGTGGGCGCGTAGTGCTCGAGCACCGGCCGCGCCCGCTCGAGGTCATCGCTCTTGCCGCCGGCCATGGCCACCAGCTTGCCCTCCAGGGCCCCCTTGGTGCCCCCGGTCACCGGGGCATCCACGAAGCTTATCCCGCTACCGGCAAGCCGGGCGGCGAACTCACGGGTGGCGGTGGGGCTGATTGTCGAATGGTCTACTATCAACCCGCCGGGCTCAAGCGCCCCGGCCACTCCCTCGGGAGAAAAGAGTACAGACTCCACCGCCTCGGTGTCGCTGACACAGATCAGGACCACCTGGGAGCGCCCGGCCAGCTCAGCCGGGCTTGCGCAGACGGCCGCACCGGCTTCCCCGTGCGGCGCCGCTTTCCCGGGACTGCGGTTGTAGACCGCCACCTCCAGCCCGGCCCTGATCAGGTGCATGGCCATCGGCGCACCCATCAGGCCCAGGCCCACAAATCCGACCCTCATCCATTGCCTCCTTATAAAAATTTCCTCGACCAAGCTGCTTCTATTTTTAGCCATCCGTTAAAAAAACCGGGAACCTCCCCGGAAAGCTCGGCCGGGGTCCCCGGAGAAAGTAGTTACTGGAAAAACGCCGGCCTGCCCGCCCGCTTACTGAAAACTCCCCCAGGCCGCGAGGAATGCACTCGATGTTCAATTCACCACGGAGCGTTGAGGTGTTTTTTCAACGGCCCCCTAGACTCCGAAAATCTCCACCGGCCTGGTGACTCTCCACTTGCCGCGGGTGAAATCAGGGAAGTCCACTGCTTTGCTCTTTTCGGCCACCGACATTTCACTCAAGGGGCTGATCACGCTCCAGGTAGCGGAGTCATAGACATCGATCGGGGTCTGGAGCTTGTTGCGCACCGCGTGGAGGAACTGGTGCCATTCCAGGTAGTCCCCGCCGCTGTGGCCGTAATTCTGTGCGGTCTTGCCCAGTTTCTTCCACAGCGGGTGCTCGTACTGCTGGTGATAATGCCCGGAGTCCTCCCAGGTATGCGGCTCCGGGCTGCGGTCCTCGAAGTAAAACTTGTCGAGGGTGCCGCTGAAGATGCCCTCGGTGCCCTGTACGCGGAAAATCAGGTCGTAAGGCCTCGGCGACTGGGTATCGTGGTAGAGAGTTACCGTCACCCCGTTCTCGGTGCGGATCAGGGTGGTGTTGATATCTCCGAGGGCGTACTTGATCCGGGCATTGGGATGGTCTTCGCCAAACATTTTGGCGATCAGGTGGTTCATGCCGCGGCTCTTGGTGCTCATCGAGACCAGGTAGCTGAAACGGTCGCCGCGGTTGATACCCAGCCACCAGGCCACCGGCCCGATGGGGTGGGTGGGATAGAGGTTGCCGTTGCGGGTGATCGCGTGCCTGCCGCGCCAGAGCAGCTCGCCGCCGTGGCCGATTTTCCCCTCGACACCCCGCAGGTAGCGGACATCGTGCTGGTAGCCGGCCTCGCAGTGCAGCAGCTCGCCGAAAATACCCTGCTGGATCATGTTGAGTATGGTCATCACCTGGCGGTAATAACAGACATTTTCCAGCATCATGCAGGGCATACCGGTTTTCTCGCTGGTCTCGACCAGCTGCCAGCATTGCTCGAGAGTGATCGCGGCGGGCACCTCGGTGGCGCCGTACTTGCCGTTTTCCATGGCCGCCAGCATGACCGGGGTATGCAGCTCCCAGGGGGTGGCCGTGGCCACGGCATCCAGGTCATCCCGCTCGCAGAGCTTCCGGTAGCCCTCCGGCCCGGAGCAGTAGCCCTCCGGCCTCTTGCCCAGAGTCTCCTCTACTATTTTCTGCGCCCGTGCCAGGTGGGCTTCGTTGATATCGCAAAGGGCTGGGATCTCCACGCCCTTGAACGCCATGATATGCCGCAGCAGGCCGGTGCCACGGTTGCCCACTCCCACGAAACCGAGACGGACAGGCTTCTCTTCCGGCCGGCCGTACAGGCTGCCGGACAGCCCGGTGAGCGAAAGGCCCACGGATGCAGCGGCGGCATTGGCCAGGAACCGGCGGCGACTCAGATTTTTACCAGTCATGGGCTGCCTCCTGTAGCAGATTATATCTTTTTTCAACCTGAATATCTTTAATGGCCCATCACGGCGACAGATACTAAAGCACTTCGACCAGCCGCTCATTTACTGCCGGCCCGGGTATCCTGCCCCGCTTGGCCACCGGCCGACCGGCGATGCTCTTGAGGTCGAGGGTCATATCGATCGGGTTTGCATCCGAAATGTAAGAGCCTACTCCGAAAGCATCCGTTCCGGCTGCTGCCAATTCGGGTATTTTATCCGGGTTCACACCGCCGGAGACAAAGATCTTGACCGCTGGTGCCCCGGCCTGGTCCAGCCGGGCCCGCACCTCGCGCACCAGCTCGGGGGTCACTCCTCCCCGCTCCTTCGGGGTATCGAGCCGGACCCCGTACAATTCCGGCCCCAGCTCTACCGCCTGGCGCACCGCTTCCAGCGCCTCATCGTTGAGCGTGTCCACCAGGCTCACCAGCGGCCCGGCTTCCTTGAGATGTTCGAGATAGAGCCGGGATGCTTCGAGGGTGTCGCCGACAATCAGGATGAAGGAATGGGGCATCGTCCCCCGGGGGTCCCGCCCGGCCAGCGAAGCGCCCAGGATATTGCTGGCCGTGTCGCAGCCGCCGATCAGGGCGGCGCGCTCCATGACCGGGGCCACCGCCGGATGGAGGTGGCGCGAGGCGAAACAGGCCACCGGAATATTTTTTCCGGCGGCTTCCACACAGGCCCTGGCGGCCGTGGCCCACCCCGAGCTGCTCGCCAACATACCCAGCAGCGCGGTCTCATGAAGGCAAAATTTCGAGTATGGGCCTTTAAGCTGCATCACGGTCTCACCGGCGCTCATGCCGTCGCCCTCTTTCAGGCTCCTCATCCTCACTCCGTAGCCGGCCAGCAGACGTTTCGCTTCCTCGGCCCCGGCAAAAATCCCGTCATCCGAAGCATGTATGTCCGCCTCCACCAGGGTCCCGGCCAGGCCGGCGGCCTCGAGGACGTGCAGGGTTTTGAGGAAATAAACATCCGACACGTCGCCGCGCCTTATCTCATCGTGAGTCGCCGAGAAAAAACGGCTCCCGTCATCGGACGCCACCAGGGAGAGGTCGCCGAACTTTTCCAGAGCTTTCCCGCTGTCTTCCATAGATAATCCCTTCTTCCGGACTAAACGAGCTTTCCACCATACGTGCCACCGCTGCAGGCGCCCTGCCCGGGTCAAAGCGGTAAGGCGGTAAACCGCGGCGGCTAAACGACCGGTTATTACTTTTAACACTCCAGGCGAGCGGTGTCAAGAAAAGGCAGCATGCCGCGAGAAGAATAGCTGGATGTTGCTTTTCCGCCGGTCATAGTATAGAATAAATGTAAGGCCCTGAATTGAACAGCGAGCGCATTCCCCGCAGTTTGTTGCGGGGTTAGCGAGCGAATAAAAAATATTTAATGCACCTTAACAATCGAAGACTCCCCGCAGCTTGGCTCACGGGGAGTCTTCAATCACCGAAAAGCGGCCTCGTACTTCCCTGCCTGACAAACCGGATTTATCTGGGAAAAACAGTCGTTGCGCTCAAGCTTCCGGTGAAGGCTAAAGTGAGCTCCAGGATTAAAACATTCGGCTGGGTCATACTTCTTTCATCCGCGGGCTGGTATTTCGGTTCCGCCGCCGAACAGCCCGCTAAGGGGTCCAAAATGAGCATTCAGCTTACCAGTCCGGCATTCGAGCAGGGCGAAATGATTCCTGACCGCTATACCTGTAAGGGCCAAGACATATCTCCGGCCCTCAACTGGGTGGGCTTGCCCGAGGGTACACACAGCCTGGCTTTGGTCTTTGATGATCCTGATGCGCCGATGGGGATCTGGGTCCACTGGGTCATCTATAACATCCCGGCCGATTCATCCGGCCTGCCGGAGAATGTGCCGGCCTCGAAGCCGGTCCTGAGCGGCGGGGCGGCCCAGGGGACCAACAGCTGGGGCCGGATCGGCTACGGGGGGCCCTGCCCGCCCAGCGGGACACACCGCTATTATTTCCGCCTCTACGCTCTCGATAACGGCCTGGAGCTTAAACCGGGAGCAACTAAGGCGCAATTGCTCAAAGCGATGGAGAGTCATGTCCTGGCGGAGTGCGAGCTGATGGGACGCTATGCCAAACGTTGAGAAAGCGGCCGGCGGCAAATAAAAAATCTTGAAAAATTCTAAACGGGGGCGGCTGTTTGGCCGCCCTTCTTTTTATACCGGCAGACCGCCGGCCCGGGGCACTCAGAGAAAAAGCGGAACGACCTCGCCGGGAAAACCGGTGCCGGTTCTGAATCTACCGGCCTGCTCTTCATCAGGGACTATCAGCACGAGCTCCCCGGGCTTGAAGCCGCCGAGGTCCAGGTCGCCCCTGAAGCGCCATTCTTTCTCAGCCTCCCAGTTTCCCTTCCTGCCCGTGCTCTGGGTAAACAACCTGTCCTCACCGGGGCCTGCCCGCTCACCCGGCCCGAGGTAGCGCACAGCAGCGGCGCCCAGGCGCTCGAGGGATTCCCGGCTGAATGCCAGCCCATACGGCTCGAAAGTGTAGCGCGTGTAACGCCTGCGCCAGCGCATCAGTCCCACCGCCTCGGCAGGCGACAGCGCGGTAAAACTGACTGCCGGCTCCCCGGCGGGCATTTTCCAGGAGGAGCCGCGCAGCCGGCCCCCGGCGATGATTTCTAACAGGGTCGCCCGGGCATCCCGCACGTAGTCCTCCCCGCCTGCCAGCATCTCGCGGTAGAACTCCCAGGGTTCTTCCCCCGGCCAGGGACCCGGCCAGGAATGTGTCCAGTGGATGAGCAGGCCGCGCCCGAGCCGCTCCAGGGCCGGGTTCAGCCTGTCCAGCGGTAAACAGTAGCGGGGAGTCCACGGGCGCCCCGACCACTTGACCCTGAATTCCTCTCGGATTTCTTTCTTACCCTGCGCAAGCTCACCGAGCAGTTTCTCCAGCCTTCCCCCCGGACGCAGCGAGACAGGATAAACTACCTCCGCCGTCTCCAGGGCCAGCCGGTCGCGCACGCCGTAAAAATCCCTCCCGTCAGTGCAGCCGGTAAATACCGGCCGGGTCTTTCGTCGCTCGAGCGCCAGAGCGCTCAGCGTGCGGGCGAAACATTCTCTTCCCCGGCTGTCCTGCCCGAAAGGCACAATCAGGTCTAGGTCCAGGCCCAGCCTGCCGCCCAGATAAGCGGTGAGCGCCCAATTGTGCAGTCCCACGCTGGCTGTAAGACGCAGAGCCTTGCCTTTCAGGCTTTCCAGCGCCCGCACCGTGGCCTGTACCCAGGAGTCTGCACCCCTGGGGTACTTTCCCTGAGCGGAGTTGAGCAGCAGAACTTTTTTCTTGCTACTGCCGATATTACGCCCCCTGCCCGGGTTATTCACAAAATAACCTGGCACTCGCATAGGCAGGCCCGGTATCAGTTGCCGGAATTCTCCCTGGCCCTTTTGATATACGAAAGGAACAGGCTCACTTCCCTGTCCCTGACCTGCCGCTGGTACAGCTCGGTAAAGCAGCCCCAGGCGCGCTCCAGGTCGCCCCGGTAGAAAAAATGTTTGCCGAGCACGCGCAGGGCCCCGGACGGAGCTTTCTCGATGTTCTCCGAGACCAGGAACGCCCCGGCGACAACCGGGACATCCACTCCCAGGAGATAGAGCAGGTAACGGTTATCCGGCATACGTTTGAGCAGCGGCGCATCCAGCGGGAAGCTGCCGGCAAAGTACCAGCGGCCGTCCGGGTCTTGCCTCAGGCCGACCGCATAGCTTCTCAAGGCAGCGGTGTTCTCCACCGCCTGATACAGGGAATCGGCGGCCCGGGACGAATCTTCGCCCCAGCCCCGGGGGTCGATAAGCCCGGCCGGGTCGCCGCTCATCCGGCAGAGGGCGAGGTTTTTTTGCAGCTCTGCCCCTTGCGCCGGGCCTGCATACTCGACCGAGGGGAAGTTGTCGGTCGTCGGCCGGGCGTATCCGGACAGCCTGTTCAGCTCTGAAGCTCCTGCATTGAGCAGGGCCAGCAACTGGTAAACGCTCCGGACCCCGATCGCCTCGAGGTCCTGCGCCACCGCTTCGGCCGAAAAGCGCACATCCAGCTCCGGCAGCGACACCTTCACGGGAGCGGCCCCGCCCACCAGCAGGAGGTCCGCACCGGCACCGTACCACAAGCCGGCACCGGGGAAAACCTCGCAAAAAGCCTTGATCAGGCTGAGGCACTCGGCATAGGGGATCTGGTTCACCGGCAGCCACTGGCAAAAAAGCCCTTTCTCGGCGAGACTGCGGCGGCACAGACTGTAGAACTCACGAGTATAGAGGTTGACCACCCCCACATGGG
>JAFGTO010000597.1 GCA_016934095.1 Candidatus Glassiibacteriota bacterium | reverse complement strand
TCCTCCGGGACTCGCTGGACCTTGCAGAGCAGCAGATACGGACCGTGATCCGGATGAGCCCAGGCAATATGGTGGCCCGCAAGTACCTGGGGGGCATCCTCAGCAACCGGGGCAAGTACGAGGAGGCGGCGAAAGTGCTGCGGTCGGTGCTGGGCAGGACGGACATGGACAAGAGTGTCCGGCTGCTCTATGGGTCATGCCTGGCCAACCTGCAGAGACTGGATGAGGCCCTCGAGATTTTCCGCCAGATCTCCGATGAAAACCCGGCCGAGCCGCAGCCTGCAATTTCCGCCGCCAGGATTTTGATGGAGATCAAGGATTACCAGAGCGCCGAGGTATATCTGCGCCGGGCGGTCGAGAACAACCCGGACAACCTCGAAATACTGCGGATGGCCATCGGGGCCTACCTGGGGGCCGGGAACCTTGCCCAGGCCAGAGAGCTGCTGCTGGTCGAGACCCGGAAAGAGCCGTCAGCCAGGGCTTTTCTCGTGCTGGCAGATGTCTGCAGGCAGATGGGGCTGGTAGACGAATGCAAGAGCTGGCTGGAGAAGACACTGGCCCTGGACCTGCCGCCGGAGCTTCGCACCAGGGTGGAAGGCACCCTGAAAAATATGTGACCGGCGAGTTGGAAAAAGCCTGGATTCTACCAGGCAGTCCTGGAACTTTTCCTGCCCGGAGTTTTCCGGGCGGCCGTGTTTTCGGCTTTCTCGTTATGCCGTAAAAAGTTAAACCATTCAGCCGTGCGGGTCGATATTAAGTATCAGCAATCATACGAAGGCATCAAGCTTATAAAGACCCTTGCGCCGGAAGCAGAATCAGTGCATTAATTACTTGTGCGGCGAACACCGACCCGGGGTCTTTTTTATTTTTCTGCCGGAGTTATCAGGAATGGTAGTTGTCGGGGAACTCGAAGGACTGGTCAGCAACCATAAGCTGCTGCTCTCCCGCGGCTCGATAGAGGAGGCCGCCAAGGTCAAGGAGTTGATCGGGGGATACCTGTCGAAAAAAGACCGGCAGAACCGCCTCTACCGGGGAGTTACCGAAAAGCTTGAGGAGTTCATCTTCTGTGCCGAGACGAATTTTGAAAAATTCCAGGAAATAATCAACTACAAAATGCTGACCCAGCTCGAATATTTTTATCCGGAGTATTTCGAGGAGCTGACAGACAACATCGAGGAATCCGCCCAGAAGCACATCTCGAGCGGAAAATTTCTTTACGCCGGCCTGCTGCTGGCCTCCAGCCGTACCGCGGACAACAAGCTGATGGCAAAGGTGGCCACCTATTACCTGAATAAAAAAATGTACCCCCAGCTCGAGCGGATTTTCGACCGCATGGAGGAAACCCGTAAGATCGTGCTGACTTTGAATGCCGAGGCCGGCAAGGAAGAGGAGATAACACTTTTCACCAACCCGGAGACAGCCGAGGAAGTGGGCAGGAAGATCCTGGAAGCCTATTCGAATGAGACCTCCAAAATGGAAGACCAGCCCGGCGGGTTCACCTATGCCCAGAACGCTTACCTGCTGGCCAATATCCTCAGCGCCCGCCTGGGGGAGCAGGGCCTACTCCTGGACAGCAGCCTGGTCAGCTCCGCGGTCATTTTCTTCAAGGAGCTGGCCCGGCGCACGGATATCGATAATATCGCCGAGTTGGTCAAGTTTATCGAAAACCTTAAAGCGAATCCCGCTGCCAGGCGTTTTTCGCAGGAAAACCCCGAGCTGTTCCGGAATTTCCTGAACAGTCCCGACCTGCGGGACGTGCTCAATAAACTGGTGCAAAACCTGCTCGGTAAGACCCGCTTCGATGAAGTCAACCTGCTTTCCATCGCTATGGACGGGATAATATCATTCACCCCGACCTTCAATGACCACCTCTCCTCCCTGAAAGAGAACCGCTTCTTTGTCCAGGCCATCGAGATGGCCGAGAAGCTGCAGCTCACCGAAGCCCTGACCGAGGAATTGAAACTCGAGGCCTTTCGCAAGCTGCTGGAGGACTACGAGGCCAGCCAGAGCAAAGCCAACCTGACCCGCTTGAAGAATTTCTGCCTCAAGCATGGGATCGATTGCCTCAGGTTCCCGCAATTGACCGAGGAAGCAACAGGAGTGCTGGAGATTGTCGAGAAGATAAACCCGGAAGTGAAGAACGACCTCAACCAGCTCTATACCTTGCTGCGCATCGAGAGAAGCAAGAGCGATTCAATGGCTTTCAACCCTTTCAAGATTTTCGAGCCGATCCTGCTTATCTTCGGCTGGATTTTCAAGCTCTTTCTCCGTGCGATCATGACAATCGCCTCCCGTACATCCAGCCCGGCCGAGGCCGGGCGAAAAAGGGCGGACCTCAAGGCTAAGAGCTGAAAGGGTCGCCCCGGCTGAAATCCGGGCGGTAATGCGCCTCTGCTTCCAACTGCTGCACCCACCCGTTGGTGAAACCGAACTCCTCCAGCCACAGTTCCGCTTCCCGGTATTCCCGGCGGCTCACCGGGCGGCCCAGTCCCGGCAGCTCCCGGGCCCGGAAGGCCGGGTAATACTGGGCCATCAGGCTGAGGTGGACCTCCGCTGAAAGCCGGCTGGCGATAAATTCAAGCACCTCACGAGTTGCAGCCAGTCCCGAAGGCAGGACCAGGTGGCGTACGATCAGACCGCCGGTGGCTATCCCCTCTGAATCCAGCTCTAGAAGACCCGCCTGGCGGTACATCTCGGCCACGGCCCGCCGGTTGACAGCCACGTATTCCGGGGCCTCGCACAAGAGCCGGGCCTGCTCCGGACAGCCGAATTTCATGTCAGGCAGGTAGATATCCACCACGGATTCCAGGAGTTCCAGGGTCTCTTCGCTTTCATAGCCACCGCTGTTGTAGACTATCGGCAGGCTGAATCCATCTGCGGCGGCGAGCCCGAGGGCTTCCAGGATCGACGGCAGGTAGGGAGTGGCGGTCACCAGGTTCAGGTTGTGGCAGCCGGCCCGCTGGAGCTCGAGAAACAGGCCTGCCAGCTCCCGGGCATCGCACCGGACTATTTTACACCCGTCTTCCAGCCGGCTGATCTGGTGGTTCTGGCAGAAGATGCACCTGAGGCTGCAGCCGCCGAAAAATACCGTGCCCGAACCTCTGGAACCAGAAACCGGAGGCTCCTCGCCGAAATGCGGGATGCTGGCCGCCACCAGTGCCTCTGCCGGGGAGACAGCACCGCAGAGGCCGTGCGTGCCGGGCCGGAAGCGTGCGGCATGGCACGCGCGCGGGCAAAGGCGGCAGTCCCCGGCCAGTCCGGAGGCCCTTTCTGCGCGACTTGCCAGCTCGCCGCTGCGGTGAAGCTCGAGCCAGCGAGGAGAATTCCCCCTGCCCACCGGGGATATTCCGCCCGGTTTCTGCCGGGATGTATTACGGGAGACCATGTACCAGCCTGTTCGCTGTTTTGTGCCGGAGTTCCCGGGCTACATGCGGATGATCCCGCCCGGCTGCCCGGGGTCGCGGACTACGGCATCTATCTCGACCAGCACACCCAGCACCAGACCCCTGACCGCAACAGTGGCCCTGGCCGGCAGGTTCTCGCCGAACATCCCGGCATAGGCCCGGTTCATTGCCGCGTAATCATCCATGTTTTGCAGGTAAACCGTGGTCTTGACTATGTCTTCCAGGCCGGCACCCGCCTTTTTCAGCACCGCCTCGATGTTTTCCAGTGCCTGCCTGGTCTGCGCCCCGATGTCCTCCCCTGCAACCTTGCCGGTCTGCGGGTCGCGGCCGATCTGGCCGGAGACAAAGATGAAGCCGCCGGCTTTGACAGCCTGGGCAAAAGGCATCAAAGGCTTGGCCGGCGCGGTTTCTTCCGCGGGCCGGGAGAATCCCCGGCGGCCGGCAGCGAAGCTTGCCAGGAGGAGAAAGGCCAGGGTCAGGATCACCAATCCTGCGGGATTTTTCATCGGAAAACCTCGGAATGGAGTTTATGGTTCATTAGAGGGCCGTTGAAAAAAAACCTCAACAGCCCGAAATGAAATATGCTGCTTGTTTGGCTGTCAAGGGCAAGACAAGCAGTACCGAGCGCATGCTGCAGTTGATTTTGTTAAATCAAGCATTTGCCATAGAGTAAGAATTCTCTTGAAAGCCACCTGGAACTGCCCTTGACAGCCATCTTACCTGAGCTTCTAATTTATCAACACGTTAGCAGAATTCATCGATATAAACCCTTCTGCCGGCGCGCGCGCTCTCCACTGCCGCAGCCACCGGCAGCAGGCTTTGCAGCCCCTCCTCACCGGTAACTATGGGCTGGCGGTTCTCGCGCACTGCCCGGCAGAAGTCCTCCAACTCGAAAGCCAGGCTGTCGACCTTTTCGAACTCGATCCAGTGGTCGCTCTTATCCACGTGGCCCATTTTGTCCAGGCGCTCGATCCGGCCCTCGTCCGGCCAGTGCAGGTATCGCAGGACACCCGCGCTGCCGTGCCAGATAGTGTAATTGTCATTGTGGATGTAGGTGCAGACCAGCGTGGCGGCGGCGCCGGATTCGAACTCGAGGATCGCTGCTGTCAGGTCGGGAGTGGCCATCTCCATCATCACGTTCTCGAAGTGGGCGGACACGCTTACCACCTCGCCGAGGATCGTGCGCATGGTGTCGATGGCATGTATGCCCATCTGGATCAGCGGCAGGCCCGGGCAGGTGCCGGAGCTCCATTTCCAGTTACCGGGAGTCAGGGAGAAAGCGTTGCTCGCTCCCACGTGGCATTCCAC
>JAFGTO010000104.1 GCA_016934095.1 Candidatus Glassiibacteriota bacterium | reverse complement strand
GTGTGCGGGTGGTCGCCACCGGGCGTGTCGGGCCCAGCACCAAGCGCGACCGCGCCCTGCAGGAGGCCTCGGGCGAGATCCTGGCTTTCCTGGACGATGACGCCTACCCGGTGAGCGACTGGCTCACCAACGCAGTGCGCAATTTCAGCAGGCCGGAGGTGGCTGCCGTGGGCGGCCCGGCGGTAACCCCGCCCAGCGACAGCCTGCTGCAGCAGGCCAGCGGGGACATCTACGCCTCCATCCTGGTCGGCGGGACCTACAACTACCGTTACATCCAGGGACGCTACCGCGAGGTGGAGGACTATCCTACCTGTAACCTGCTGGTGCGCAAAGATGTTTTTGCCAGGACCGGCGGTTTCGACACCAGGTACTGGCCGGGCGAGGATACTTTCTTCTGCCTTAAGCTAGTCCGCGACCTCGGGATGAAAATTGTCTACGAGCCGGACGCCATAGTCTACCATCACCGCCGCGAGCTCTACCGCGGGCACCTCAGGCAGATCCGGAGCTATGCCCTGCACCGCGGTTATTTTGTCAAGCGCTTCCCGGAGACCAGCCTGAAGCCGGCCTACTTCCTGCCATCGCTTTTCGTGCTCGGCCTGGTCCTGGGCCCTCCGGCCGCGCTTGCCTGGCCGGACCTGGGTGTCCTCTACGGCGGGGCGGTGGCTTTCTACCTGCTGCTGGCCCTGGGCTTTGCGGCCCTGAGCTTCAACCCCCTGAGGGCCTGGTACGTTTTCAGCGGCACAGTGCTTTCGCACCTGACCTATGGCGCTTATTTTATACGGGGGCTGCTGGCCCGCAGGCTGAGCGAGGAAGAGGACGGGGGTTGACCGCCGGCAGCCCGGGGTTGCATAATTGGGGTGATGTGCGCTGCGATTCAAAAACAGGTTATCGACGGGGGCCGATATCGACCGGACCGCTGAAAAATCCGCTCAACCTAGCGTTTCGGTGGTTATCCCGACCCTGAACTCTGCCTCGGTGCTGGGGCCGTGCCTGGAGGGTATCCGCGCCCAGGCTTACCCCCCGGGCCGTCTGGAGGTCATCATCGCCGACGGCGGCTCCAGCGACAGCACCCTCGAGGTGGCGAAAAAGTTCGGAGTCGACCGCGTGGTCGAAAACCCGCTGGTCTCGGGGGAAGCCGGTAAGTCGGCCGGTTTCGCGGAGGCGCAGGGCGAGGTGATTGCTTTCATCGACAGCGACAACCTGCTTACCCGGCCGGACTGGCTGCAAAAGATGACCGCCCCTTTCGCCGATGAGCGGATCGTGGGCACCGAGCCGCTGTGGTTCACCTGGCGGCCGGAAGATCCCCTGATCACCCGCTACTGCGCCCTGACCGGGGTCAACGATCCGCTGGTGAGCTTCCTGGGCAACTACGACAGGCTCAATTACCTTACCGGCCGCTGGACCGGCCTCGAGGTCAGGGCCGAGGACCGGGGAGACTACCTGGAGGTGGAGCTGGACCGGGAGATGATCCCGACCATGGGGGCCAACGGGTTCATGGTCAGGGCCGACGCCCTGCGGCGCACCGAGTGGCAGCCCTACCTGGCGGACATCGACACGGTCTACGACCTGGTCTGCCTGGGGCTGAACCGCTTCGCCAAGGTCAAAGTGGGCATCCTGCACCTTTACTGCCCGGATGTCAGGACTTTCCTGCGCAAGCAGAACCGGCGGATCCGGGACTATACTTATTACAGCAGGCAGGGCATGCGCCGCTACCCCTGGAAGCGCAGCCCGGTCCGGGGCCTGGCGCGCTTCGTGTTGTACTGCATAACAGTCCTGCCGCTTTTCTGGCAGGCCCTGCGGGGCGCTTTGAGGAAGCCTGACCGGGCCTGGTTTTTTCACCCGGCGGCCTGCTGGCTCACTCTCTGGGTCTACGCCGTGGGATCGGTCCGCGGCCGGTTCAGCCGCCGGGCCATGGACCGCAAGGGCTGGAAACAATAGGAGAGATCCCTCTTGCTGCTCAACCTTCTCAAATCGATGCGCCCGGTGCAGTGGCTGAAGAACCTGCTGGTCTTCGCCGGCCTGGTATTCGCCAAAGAACTGGGCGACCCCGGCAAAGTGGCCCTGGCCCTGCAGGCCTTCGTGGTTTTCTGCCTGATTTCCTCGGCGGTCTACCTGCTCAACGATATCCTTGACCGGGAGCGCGACCGCCTTCACCCGCTCAAGCGCATGAGGCCCCTGGCTTCCGGAGCGCTGGGACCGGCGGCCTGCCTGGCCGCGGCCCTGGCAGCCGTGGCCGGAGCTTTTTGCTGGGGGTTCTTCCTGGGACTGGAGTTCATGCTGGTCGGGGCGGGCTACCTGGTGCTGAACCTGTTGTACTCCTGGCGCCTGAAACAGGTGGTGATTATCGATGTAATGGCCCTGTCCCTGGGTTTCGTGCTGAGGGTGCTGGCCGGCACCCTGGTTATCGGGGTCTATACCAGCCCCTGGCTGCTGCTCTGTACTTTCCTGCTGAGCCTTTTCCTGGGTTTCGGCAAGAGACGGCACGAGCTGGTGCTGCTCGAGGAAGAAGCTCCCGAGCACCGGGACGTGCTGGTGCATTACAGCCCCTATTTCCTGGACCAGATGATCTCCATCGTAACCACCAGCACCCTGCTGTGTTATATACTGTATACCCTGAGCCCGGAAACGGTGAGATATGTCGGCGGCTACAGCCTGCTGTACTCGGTGCCGTTCGTGATGTACGGCATTTTCCGCTACCTGTACCTGATCCACCGCCACAGCGGCGGCGGAGACCCGACACAGCTCGTGCTCACCGACCGCTCGCTGCTGATATCCGTGGCCTGCTGGTTTGCCTGCGCGCTGGCCGTGCTTTACTGAGGTTTATTGCTGCGGCGGGCCGTCCCGCCCGCCTGGGCTTGCCAAGGAAGGGATGAAACAGATGGCAAAAGCCAGAGTCGCCGTTTTGAAGACCTCCCCAGGCTCGGTCCTGGAGGACTATGACCGCCTGGCCCGCCTGGCCGGCCTGGACAGTGCCCTGGACAAAGGGGCCGAGACCATCCTCAAGGACAATATCTCCTGGCACTTCCCTTTCCCCGGGGCCAATACCACCCCCTGGCAGCTCGAGGGCACGATCCGGACGCTGCACGGCCACGGGTTCGAGCGCCTGGTGGCCGTGCAGAACGACACGGTGGTCACCAATGCCTACAAGGGGGAGCGCCTGAACCGCTACGTGGAGATCTTCAAGCGCTACCAGGTGCCGGTGCTCTACAATTTCCGCCCAGAGCAGATGAAATGGATCAATTACCGCCCCCGGGGCAGGATGCTGGTGCTCGACCGGATCTTTCCGGAGGGGATCACCATCCCCGAGGACTTCCAGGGCAGGAACGTGGTACACCTGCCCACGGTGAAGTGCCACATCTACACCACCACCACCGGGGCGATGAAGAACGCTTTCGGCGGCCTGCTGAACCGCAGGCGCCACTATACCCACAGCGTGATACACCAGACCCTGGTGGACCTGCTGCGCATCCAGCAGGAGATCCACAGCGGGATTTTCGCTTTCGCCGATGGGACCACCTGCGGCAACGGGCCCGGGCCGCGCACCATGACCCCGGTCGAGGCCGACTACATCCTGGCCTCCGCTGACTGCACCGCCCTGGATGCGGTCTCCGCCCGGCTGATGGGTTTCGATCCCCTGTCTATCGACTACATCCGTCTCGCCCACCAGGAGGGCCTGGGAAAGGGCGACCCGCGCGAGATCGAGCTGGTGGGCGAGGACATCTCGCAGGTGAGCCTGGATTTCAGCGTAGGCGACAACCTGGCCAGCAGGGTGGGGGACCTTTTCTGGTTCAGTCCCCTGAAGATCTTCCAGCGCCTGCTGTTCCACACCCCGCTGGTCTACCTGTTCGTTTTCGGCTCGGCTTTTTACCATGACTATCTCTGGTACCCGACCAGGGGCCGGAGCATTGTCAGGCGCTGGCTCAAGACGAAATGGGGCAGGCTCTTCGAGACCTACTGAGCCTTCCCCCGGCCTGGGGCGCGGGCTGGCAGCCTTTTTGCCCTCCTCCCGCCGGTCGGTTTATCCGAATACCAGTGCCAAAGCAAAAAGGCTGCCAGCCCGCGCCTGACAGAGCACAGGGCTCACTCGTTGCTTAAATTTATGAATG
>JAFGTO010000103.1 GCA_016934095.1 Candidatus Glassiibacteriota bacterium | reverse complement strand
CTCCTTCTCGGCCTTTTCACGGCCCTGCCGGTCCAATCCGCCGCCGGGGCGGAAGGCTCTCCGGCTGCGGGTAAAATGCAGCCCGCCGCTGTGCTGAAAACCCCGGAAAACCGCTCCCTGAGCCCTTTCACCGGTTATACCAGGGACCACTGGCTGGAAATAACCGAGAAGCTGATTGCCGGGGTCCTGCCCTATTTCGACGCGGAAACCGGCCTGCCGGTGCTGAAGGGGGTCCCTTCCGAGACCGGGCATTTCAGGGAGCCTTTCAGCCTCAACGGGAGGAAAGAGGCCCTGGAGCGCAGCCTGATGCTGGCCGCCTTCTATACCGCGGCAACCGGCAGGGACCGGGTGCCCGGCTATAAAGGCTCGATTACCGCACCTTACCTCAGGGGGATCGCCAGGGGCACGGACCCGGACAGCCCGGACTACTGGGGAGACAGGGAGAAGTACGACGCTTTCGGCACCAACCTGGCCCTGGCCGTGCTGGTCAGCCCGCGTTTCTTCTGGGATCCGCTGACCACGGAGCAGAAAGACAACCTGCTAGACTTTTTCCAGGACCTGAGCGAGACGGTCGCCTACGATTGCAACCACTGGTATTTCCACCTGGTGGCCGTACCGGTACTGGAAAAAAACGGCCGGGATTCCAACCGCGACTACCTGACCATGATTTTCCAGCGCCTGCTCAACTGGTACCGCGGCGACGGGTGGTTCATCGACGGGGGCAACTTCGGTTTCGACTACTATAACCTCTGGGGCTTTCAACTGTACAACCACGCGCTCTGCTATTTCGACGAGCCCTGGAACAGGAGTTTCTCAGCGAGGATCGACGAGATCACCGGGATGTTCCTGCAAAGCTTCCCCTACCTCTACGGTCGCGACGGCGGCCCGGTACCCTGGGGCCGCTCGACCACCTACCGCTTCGCCAGCCTCTCGGCCCTCGCCTGGGCCGTGCTCAGGGGGGCCGGCACCCTCGATCCCGGCCAGGCGCGCAGGATCGCCTCTGGCTGCCTGAAATATTTCTGGGAGCGCGGGGCCATGAGCGAAAACGGCCTGCTGGAGCCGGGGTTCCACGGCCCCAACTCGGTGGTGGCCGAAAACTACATCGACCGCGGCTCGCCTTACTGGGCGGCCCAGGGACTGGCCTGCCTGCTCATTCCGCAGGACCACCCGTTCTGGATCGCCACGGAGAAACCGATGCCAGCGGACGGTGCCGGCGGCAGGATAGCCCTGCCCGGCGCCCAGATGACGATCAAGGTCAGCCCGGTGGACGGCGAGGCGCGCCTCTACCCGGTGGGACAGCCTCTCGGCCACTACGGACAGTGGCAGCGCGGGATCAAATACTGCCAGCACGCCTATTCCAGCTACCTGGGCTACTGCGCCACGGGTGAAGGCGGCGAGGACCTGGGTGCAGGCAGGACCGGCACCTCTTTCGACGGGAAAAGGTGGCACTACCGCTCGCGCCCGCAAGCCGTCCAGGTCGGCACCAGCCACCTGGTGAGCCGGGAAGAGATCTACGTGGATACCCTGGAGATAGCTCTGGAGGATTTCGGCGAGCTGACCACCCACACCCTGATCGGCGACTGCGGAGAGGTCCACGTTTTCTGGCACAACAGCGCGCGCCCGATCTACCTGCACCTGGGCGGCTACGGTATCCGGGTCGCCCACGGCGGCAAGCTCGAAATACAAAGCGCGGACAACACCCTGCTGCTCGGAAGCGGCGGCAACCACTCGGTGCTTCGCCTGCTCCAGGGCCCTCCCGGCGCTATCCGGCACCTGCTGCTCGAGCCGCGCCCGGGATGGGCCAACTCCCACAGCTTCGGGGGCAAGGGGGCTTTCTGCTACTGGCGCAGCAGCAGACCGGTCCCCCCGAACACGGTGGTGGCCGCTTACGTGGACGGCACCTGCGGCCGCGCTCCGGTGCAGCCGGAAATCACGCTGCACCAGGCCCGAGACATGCTGCAGGTCCGGTTCGACGGCGAAACTTACCGGATCAAAATCCCCTATTGACGGAGGCTCATCCGCCGGGGGACGGTGAAAAACGCCGAAAATAAAGGCTCTGTTCTCTTTTTCATTGCGCTATAGCGAAGAATTTTATTATCATCATCACGCCACCTGTTACCGGAGACCAAAAAAATGGCAGACTACCAGGAAGTACTGGCCCGGGTAATAAAAGTTACCGCCGAGGTGCTGGATATCGACGAGTCCGAGGTCGCTGAAGACAAGAGCTTTTCCTACCACCTGGGCGCCGAGTCAATCGATTCGATCAAGCTGGTGGTGGCTTTCGACGAGGAGTTCGGCATCGAGATGGACGAGGCCGAGGCCACCCAGGTCCAGACCGTGGGCGCGGCGGTCAAATATATCCTGAAATACCTGGACTGAGCGGCTGCGGGCCGGGACCTTGATTTCTATTTGCATGGGGCCGGGCAGGCTCCGCGGAACTTTCGCTTCGACAAAGGAATGGATCAGGAAAGATGATAGAGAAGAAAAAGAAAGAGGAATACCCGCCGCTTACCGCCGGGCTGGTCGAGGAGGGCCTGCGCGCGATGGGTCTCGGAGAAGGGGACGTGGTTTTCGTGCACAGCTCTGTCAAGGACTTCGCCCCGGCCCGTCAGCTCCTCAGCCTCCCCGAGATGGGCATGCAGTATGTCCTGGAGGGCATGCAAAAAACCGTCGGCCCGCAAGGCCTGCTGGCTTTCCCCACTTTTTCTTTCTGCTACCTGAAACGCAGGTACGGCCCCACGGGCCTGATCTGGGAGAAGAAAACCACCCCCTCGAAAGTCGGCGACATGACCAACTATTTCCTCGGCCGGCGCGGGGTCAGGCGCAGCGACCACCCCAGCCACAGCGTGGCCGCCTGGGGCGGGCGGGCCGAGGAGTTTGTGGCCGGACATTCCTATACCGACGGCACCACTTTCCACCCCGGCAGCCCCTGGGGCAGGCTCTGCGAATGGGACGGCTACATCCTGTTCTACGGCACTTACCTGAAAACCTGTACCATGATCCATGCGGTCGAGGACTGGATGAAGCTGCCCTACCTGACAGTAACCGAGTCGCTGATCAAGGATGAAAACGATGACATCCAAATAGTCAAGGTCACCGGCAGCCCGAGCGGCTGCCGCGACTTCTACAATGTCCGGGATACCAAGATCGAGAAGCTTTTCCTGAAGACCGGTTTCTACAGGACCGGCAGAATCTGCATGGCGGAGATCACCCTGTTCAAGGCGAGAGACCTGGTGCGCTGGCTCTGGCGGACTATCATGGACGACCCCTGGGTGCTGCTGCACCGGGACCCTGACGACAAGTTCTGCTGGGCGGCGGGCCGGGCCACCGAGGAGCACATCTCGACTTTCAATGAGCCCTGCCCGTTCTGAACAAAACCAAAGTATATTGATCCAAGTAATCGGCGCCTGTCAGGCGCCGTTTTTTTATCGGTCCCGGCGGCGGGTGCAGTTTTCTTGCGTATCCGCTGTCTTTCACCCGGCCTGAGGCGGGCATCCCTACTATTGACTTGTCCGGCCGGGCCGGATAAATTCGTTTATCGGCAAATATCCGCTCTTTTTTTCAGCCCAGACAAATATTTTATT
>JAFGTO010000596.1 GCA_016934095.1 Candidatus Glassiibacteriota bacterium | reverse complement strand
CTTTTTCAAAAACCTTTCTCAGGTAAGACGTTGTTGAAAAAAAAGTTGCGATGTGTACGCCAGGCGGCGCAAGAGTTATTATTATGTTATGGTTTGGGGTAAATTTCAAATCCCGAAAGACGATATTGTGGCTCATTCCCAAGTTATTACTCTGTTTGCCGGGATTATTTACTCACTTAACCGGGCACTACTGAAGCACTCTGAAAAACATTACAAAAAGTTTTGTAAGGTGGGAGGGGGCCCGGGGGGAGGGCGGAAACCTTTTGAAAAAGGTTACCGCCCTCCCCAGGAAAAAGTCTATAAATTTTTATACCTGGTTGCCAAATTGGTACTACCTGGAACTTTGTTTTTTTCAACAAGCTTATAGGCAACAAAGCACAGCAGGAGAGCTTTCAGCAGTTGCATCCAGACAGATGGCACTGCGGTCATTGTTTCAAGAGGTAGAACTCGACCGAGATGTCGGGGCGGTTTTCGAGGGCGAAACGGCCGGTCAGGCCGCCCTGGATGAGGTAAGCGGTGGATAGCACCTCGCACTCGGCGGCATCCTGGCCGACCGCCACTACCTGGCGGATCTCGGCCACCGGCTCCAGGGTGAGAGGGTCTATGATATGGCGCAGGGTGGCTCCGCCATTGCCCTGCAGGGTGTTGCGGTAGTTGCCGGAGACCGAGACCGCGCAGTCGGTAAGGACCATTTCCGTGGTCTCGCTGTCCGCCCCGGGCGGCGCCTCGAGCTCCATGGGCCAGCCATGGCTGCCTTCCGGTGCGCCCCGGGCCAGCACCGTGCTGGTACCGGCCGAGAGGGCGAAATGCTCCAGGCCGGCCTCCACCAGCAGCCCGGCCCTCTTGCGGACCGCCCAGCCCTTGGCGATCCCGCCCAGGTCGAGCAGCATCCCGGGGCGCGCGAGCCGGGCGGTTTTATTGCGCTCATCCAGCTCGAGCTTGTCGCAGCCGGTCAGCCCGGAGAGGGCCCGGCGGTCGTTCCTGAGGCCTTCCAGGCTGCTGTCGGCAGGCCAGGCGGCCTCCACGTGGAAACCATAGGCGCGCATCGCCGCGCCCACCGTGATATCGAAAAGCCCCCCGGTGGCCTGCCACCAGCGGCGGCAGAACTCCAGCAACTCGAAAACATCTGCCTCCACCGCCACCGGCTCTCCGCCCGCCGCCCGGTTGATCCGGTTGACCTCGCTTTCCGGCCGGTAAATGCTGAACGCCCGGTCATCCTCCAGGAGCTCATCGAACAGCCGGTCGGCCAGGCCGTGCATCCACTCCCGGCGCCCGGCCGGATAAAAGGCATGGAGCCGGAAAACCGTGCCCATGCAGCGTTCCTGGCCTTCATAGTATTGGTGTTCTTTTTCAGCCATGGGGACAGGATCCGGTAAAGGGGCCAATCGGGGAGTGCTCTCGCATCCGGCAAGTTAGCACTTTGCCCCTGTCCGTGTCAACAGCGGAAAGGAAAAGACGACCCGGCCGGCAGTCCAGAGCTTTGCAGACAGCTTCGAGGGTTGAAAAAGGGACTGCGCTGGTGCACGAGGCAGGACACCCGGGGGCCTGCAGGCATCCCGCCAGTAACGGGAGCAGGGGAGAATCAGAGAAACGGGGGATTGGAAAAATCGGTCTGGTTTTTTTGTCAGAATATGGTATAATAAACAACTGTTGCGCTCGAACGTTCCGGCAGGGGATTCCCCACTGCCATATTAAACAAATATCCTGCATATCAAGCATGCGAGACGGAGGGTCTATGAAAAAGACGGTCTGGTTAAGCTGCTGTGGTCTGGTTGTTCTTCTCGCGCACGGCTGTCTGTTCTGCGAAAAGCCGCCGGACCGCTACAAGGTACTGCCCGCGGAGGGTGATTTCAGGGACCAGTCGACCGCGCTGATGAAGCACCTGGCCCGTCAGCCGCAGGAGCGCTCCTGGCAGAGGGAAGTGGAGCTGGCGCGCATACGCAGCGAGGCCGATTGGGAGGCTTACAGGAAGAAGCTGCTGGCCGGCTACCGAACCAGCCTGGGGCTGCCTTACCCGGAGAGGACCCCGCTCGAGGTCCAGACAATCCGGGTGCTAGACCGCGGGGCCTACCGGGTTGAGGTCATCCTCTACCAGAGCATGCCGGAAGTCTATGTAACCGCTAACCTCTACGTGCCCCAGCAGGGCGATCCCCCCTACCCGGGGATACTCTTTCCCTGCGGGCACTCGGCCAATGGGAAGGCTTACGAGCTCTACCACGGGGCCGCCCTGGGGCTGGTGCAGAAAGGCTACGTGGTGCTGGTCTACGACCCGCCGGGCCAGGGGGAGCGCTACCAGTACCTCCAGGCGGACGGTACCGGGTACCTGAGCTCGACCACCGAGCACTCGCTGCTGGCTTATCCGCTCTTCCTGATGGATAAGCACCTGATGGCGGTCAGGACCTGGGAGGGTATGCGCGGGATAGACTACCTGCTTACCAGGCCTGAAGTAGACCCGGAGCGGATCGGCTGCACAGGGAACTCCGGCGGGGGCACGGTGACCCTGCACCTGGTGCCGCTGGAGCCGCGGATCAAGGTGGCGGTGCCCGTGGGAACTGTCGGTACTCCCGAGCTGGAGCTGGGACATGGAAGCTGCGGGGACGGGGAGCAGAACCTGCCGCGCTGCGTGCCTTTCGGCATCAGCCACGCGGACCTGATGATGCTCGCCTGGCCCCGGCCCTACCGCTTGATCAAGGAATCCCAGGGCGAGGTGCGCCGCGGCACCAGGGCCAGCTTTGTCCAGGCGCAGTTCCTCTACCGGACTCTCGGCGCCCCCGAGCGCATGACCTACGTGGAGACCGAGGAGCCCCACGGCTATTTCCGGGCCATGCGCGAGCCTATGTACTACTGGTTCGGAAAGTGGTTCTATGGCCGTGCGGACGATTCCAGGGAGCCGGAGCTGCACCTGGAAAACGAGGAAGACCTGCTGTGTTCCGCCAGCGGCCAGATACTCAACGAAAAAGGGATCGCCATCTGGCAGTGGGCCGCCCGCGAGCTGGAAAAAATCCTGCCCAGCAGGCCGGTGCCCCGCACCGATGGACAATGGGCCTCTTTCAAGGACTCCCTGGCAGTGCGGATCGGAGAGCTGCTGAACAATCCCGAGCCCGGTTACACTCCCCGCGGCAGAATCCTCGACCGGATGGAAATCCCCCCGGCCGGGGTAGAAAAAATAGTCCTCTACACAGAGGAGGACATCTACCTGCCCTGCCTGTATTTCAAGCCCAGGGAAAAACTTAAAAAGGCCCCCTTGGTACTGCTCGCCGACTCGCGGGGCAAGACCGCGGACGGGGGCCTGCTGGCAGAGAGCCTGGCCGCCAGGGGTGTCGGGGTTTTCGCGGTGGACCTCAGGGGCACGGGAGAGCTCGAGCTGGAAGAGAAAAACGCGCGGGACAAGGCAGGCGACTACCGCGGCCAGGTGCTGGGAGTAGAGGCCTGCACGGCCGTGGACGGGATGAAACTGGGCAGGCCGATATTCGCCATGCGGGTATACGACCTGCTCAAGACCGTGGAATACCTGGTCGCCAGCGGCACAGCCGATGACAACGGGATCGCGCTCGCGGGCAGGTCCTCCTGCGGCCCGCCGGCCCTCTATGCCGCAGCCCTGGACAGCAGGATAAGAGGCGTGGTCCTCGACAGCGCCCTGGTAAGCTTCTCCGAATTAGTCAACTCAAAGTACCACAAGTACAATTTCATTGACTTCCTGCCCAGGGTGCTGGCCGACCACGACCTGCCCCAGGTGGCCGGCTCCCTGGCCCCGCGCCCGCTCTGGCTGCTCAACAGCCTCGACGCCATGAAACAACAGAAAGACAGGCAGCTTGTCGAGCAAGACTACCAATGGGCCAGGGACAGCTACCGCGAGCAGAAGGCCGGGAAAAAGTTCCGGGTGGGGGCTTACTCGGCGGTCAAGGACCGCATCCAGCTCTACCAGGACTGGGTCGACAGCTTCCGCTGAGAAGACTCGCTGCCGGCGCACTTTGTCGCCCGCTGCCGGCTTTGAGCATATATCAACTCAATCATTTACGGACAAACCGATCAGAGGAGACCGAGATGAAAGGTAAGAGTCGAGATGAATTGCGGGCAGGCCCGCACCCGGACCGAAGGGAGTTCCTGCGATCGCTGGGCGCGGCATCGCTGGGACTGATGGCGGCCGGAGCGGCCTCAGCCCAGGACCAGGAGGTAAAACCCGCCCCCCTGCTCGACCCCAGGGCCCCGGTCAGGATCGGCGTGATCGGCCGCCAGGGCCACCTATACGAAGTATTCAATGCCCTGGACAAGATCCCGGGCGCAAAAATAACCGCCTATGCTTTCGAGGACGGAGACTGGGAGTTCAACTCGGACGGCACCAGACGCGGCGGCAGCTACGACCTGGAGCCCATGCGCAAATGGGCGGAAGAACAGAGCTGGTTCGGCCCGCAGACCAGGCTCTACGAGACCTACCAGCAGATGCTGGACCGGGAGGACCTCGACGTGGCGGTGGTCTGCCTGCCTTACGCCCGTAACCCTTTTGCCGCTGCCGCTGCCGCCGGGCACGGTCTCCATGTCTTCTGCGAAAAGCCGGTGGCGGTCAACCACGCTGACCTGGACATGCTGGAAGCCTCGGTCAAGAAGTCAGGAGTAAGGCTCTCAGCCATGTTCACCATGCGCACCAGCCCGACCATCGCCACTATCCGTCAGGGTGTCTCGCAAGGCCTGGTCGGCAAGGTCTGCCTGGCCAGGGCGCAGAAGTCTTATATTTTCGGGGAAGAGCGGCCCTGGTTCTACAAACACCGTGAGATCTACGGAAGCACCATCCTCTGGGTCGGCATCCACGCCATCGATTACATCCGCTGGACCACTGGCCTGGAAATACGCAAAGTCGCCGCCACCCACGCCAACCTGGCCCACCCCGACTACCCGGGCTGCCAGGACAGCGCGGTGGTGATGATGGAGCTCGACGGCGGGGCCAAGGGTGCTGTTACCTGCGACTACCTCCGGCCCGACAAGGCTCCCACCCACGGCGATGACCGCCTGCGGGTGATCGGCTCCAAAGGGGTGCTGGAGACTAAGGACCTGGACAGGAGGGTCGAGCTGATAACCCAAGACCAGGGGCCCCGCGACCTGGAGAATGTCGGGCCTGTATCGCTGTTTGCCGATTTCATCGGCTCCCTGCGGGGGCAGAACAGGCATATTGTAGATCCGGATGATGCGGTGCGGGTTACCCGGATCTGCATCTCGGCCACCGAGGCTGCGGACAGGGGAGAATTCATCGGGGTTTAGAGGGGCGATGAAAAAAGAAAGGGACGCCCCGTTGTTGGATTGAACAGCGGGCTTTTGGAGGTCCTCCGGGATGGGGCGGCGGCGGCTGAGCAGCTAAAGCTGCTCAGGCCGCGCGCAGCGGCACGCGTATACGCGTCCGCCGCCGCCCCACCGGGCGCAAGCCCGCAACGAAAGCCCGGCAGAACTAGCCCGAATTATTCATAAAATTATCGCCTCGATTTTATAACTTCAAGCATCGAGACAAGTTAAAAAGTAAATTAAATCCCCG
>JAFGTO010000595.1 GCA_016934095.1 Candidatus Glassiibacteriota bacterium | reverse complement strand
TGCTGCTGCGGGTTGCCGCCGCGGTCGCCCCAAAGGTGCATGACCGCTTCATCCGCCCGCTGGTCGTTAATGGCGAAAGCCACCCTCACCGTGTCGCCTAGGCCATACGAGCGACGGTAGCTTAAAGGACCCAGCCAGGGCTCGAAAACCTCAATTACATAGCCCGTGTTGTCCTCTGCCAGTGTCACGGCGCGCTCTATCTGGAAGTTCGCCGTCCCCTTGTTGGAGTAAGTCGGACTCCAGCCGGGCAAGGCCCCGGAGAACAGGGAACCTCCATCGGCTCCCAGGTTCTGGTAGTAGTAAAAACCACTGTCCGGCGCGCCGTAAGGTTGGATTTCCACCCGCTCGGTGCTCCAGGCGCTTTTATGCTCTTCATCCACCAACAGCTCCGGGTCTGTAACGTCGAACAGGTAGTACATACCCAGCTCGTCCCAGGCCAGCTTTACACTGCCGCTGATAACCGGGTCATTGTCGAAGTCGGTGGCGATGTCCAACCCGGGGTAGTCTTCCCAGCCCTCGGCGTCGCCGTCCACTGTCAACATGTCTTCACCGCCGCCGAGATAGGTAACACCGCCGTCTGCCTCCAGAACCACATAGGCCAGGTGCTGCTGCGGGTTGCCGCCGCGGTCGCCCCAGAGATGCTGGGTAGATTCTTCGGCCCGCTGGTCGTAAATGGCAAGGGCCACGCGAACCGTGTCGCCTTCTCCATAGGTCTGCTGGTAGCTGGCATCCCCGTCCCAGGCCTCGGAAACCTCGATCACATAGCCCGTAGCGTCATCTGCAAGCTTGGCCGCCCAGCGGATACCAATGTCGCCCTGCTCTTCCACGGTCTGGAAACTCCAGCCTACGGCGGTCATCTCGACCTTGCAGACACCATCCGCGCCGATATTGTGGTAATAATAAATAGAGCTGTCGGCATTGAGGAAGGGGTGGATTTCCACGCGCTCGGTCTCCCAGGCGCTTGCGTGCTCCTCATCCACTAACAGCTCCGGATCGGTCACGTCGAACAGGTAGTAAAGGCCCGCATCGTCCCAGCCGATCTTGACCGTGCCGCTGATCACGGGATCGTTGTCGAAAGCGGTGGAGATGTCCAGGCCGGCCAGGTCGTCCCACTTGGCCTCAGCCACGCCGTCCACCACTACCAAACCCAGCGGTACGATTTCCCCCTGGAGCTCCAGAAGCTCCAGATCATTATTAGCTGTTCTTTCACTATTGACTAAACCGGTTCCATCCGTATCGCTGTCGTTGTCGTGCACGGCGATTTTCATGCCTATCAGACTTCTGCGGTCCCACACTATACCGCGGCCGTTCATGCCCCAGGGCACGAAAATCTCGATAATCCAATTAGATGAAGCATCACCACCCGGAACTCCGAAATACTCGATTCCCGCAGTGGAGAGGTCCGAATACCAGCTCCCGATACCGTTGGTGGCTCCGGGGTCGGAACTCGGGCCGCCCCTGTAAAGCTGGCCCTGCTCAGGGGTCAGGCCGAAATGGACCACTGAACTGTCGGCCGCCTCGAGGTCGCCGTCCCAGTCGAAGAAGATCTCCACACCGTCTCCCTCGTATGCGGATCTAGGATTTTCAGCGATCAAATAAGCATCGTCAGTTGCAGTCACGGCGAAGTAAAGGCCGTCGTAGTTCCAGCCGATGTAGACTTCGGCCTTGAAATCCGTATCGTCCAGGGTTGAATCCATGGAAGACTGTAGTATGATGTCCCCGGATGCCACCGCAGCCGCGCTGTACTCGATTTTATTGGCGCTCTCCAGGTCCCAGTCGCTCAGGTCGCCGTCCAGGGTGATCGTCCTGGACGTGAAGTCATCGGCTTTCATGTCCCTGTATTCTTTTTCGAGCGTCGTGAAGGTGAGCACGTTGGATAGCTTGGATAAATTCGACTGTTCATCCGAGGTCTTAACTGCTACATAATACATCGTTCCGGGGGCAAGGCCCGACAGGGTCATGGTTTCGGTAGCGCCCACTTCGCCGGGAGACGGGATACCAGTGGGTTTTTTGCCAGCCGAGAAGGTGGCCTCGGTTATCTCCTCCCGGCTGTAGCGGACATCATAGCTAAAAGCCGTACCCTCGAGGCCGTCGTCTCCAGGAGCAGACCAGGAGATGCTGGCGGTTTTATAGTCCGAGATCTCGACAAGAGCAAGATCGGTTATCTGCGCCGGAGGCACAACGTCTTCCTCAACAACGATCTTCTCGATCTTGATGTCATCATACAAGCACCTGTCGTTCTGCGCGCCCAGGCCCAGCTTGCCGCCCCAGGGCAGAGTCGGGATTACCGCGTTGTAGATTTCCTCGCCGTCCAGGTAGGTAATAATCTGCTGGCCGCGGCGCTCGATAATCAGCTCCTGGTACTCCTCCTGGATCACTTCATGTCCTCCGGAACCTTCCCCGGAGGGCGGATCGTAGCGGTAAAGGTGTGGAGACCCCGGGTCGAACTCAGGCCTTGGATTATTCCAGTTTTGCTCCAGAATGCCGTCGGTATTCAGTGGGTCGGAGTTGGAGTTCACCCCGACGTAGAAATAATAATCATCACTCTCGTAATAGAAGATTACAGCAAAATCGAGCCAGGAAGTCATTACTTTGTTGTGACGGACCCATACCGTAATCCTGTAATTGAAATCCAACTCCAGATCGTTATAGACAATGTACTCGCCGAGAGAGTATTCGCGGCCGAAATCAAAGGTTTCGGATGCCATGGTAATAGACTTATCTCCAAAATCCTCAGCTATTATCCAGTTCGGGTGCAGAGGATCCCCATCACGCTCGGTCCAGCCTGTGAAATCGAAGTCCTCGAAATCCTCTACATACATTACCTCTTCTTCATCCTGGGCGGACAGGGGTACTGTTAAGGAAAGCCAAAATAGAAGTGAGATGAAGCAGTAAAGCAGTTTTTTGTTAAACATTTCCACCCCCAAATAAAATTAAATATAACTAGGCGGTTTTATACTTAGATGTGATATAATCACCTCCTTTCAACAGTTTATATTTTCTTGGGTTATCAACTAAAAGCTTACCACAGATTGACGGGTTTGTACAGATTAATATACTCGTGCAGCACAATTTCGAACTTCACGGGTGAATAATGGATGGAACTATCAGGGATTGGGCGCTTTAATTTGGTAAGTAATCCGAATTTTATGTAAAAATTACAATATAGAAAAAAGTATGCCAGGAAAATAATTTTTTAACAGCATTAAAATCAAAGCTTTAGAGATTGGCGAGATGATTCCGGATTCTCATTTTTGCAATAACGGTCTCAATATTGAGAATTATCAATCCCGGGGGAAGACAGCTCTTGTGATCTAAAGTAGCAAGCGAGTATTGGTAGTAATAATAGCCCGTATTCCCCATTTCAAACTTGACACAAAGCTATCCTGGCCTGCTTTTTCAGATTTGGAGCCGGGCTATCTCTTTTCCCGGTTCGCGCCAGGATATTTTTTTTAATATGCAAGAAATTAGTTTCCGGCCGCAGTAGCATAAAGGATGTTCTCAGTCTGAGAAGGGAAAAAGGACTTGAATATTATGTAACCGCGGATATAATTACAGCGCACAGCAACGCAAGGTCAATGAAATATCTGCTGACTGCAATTCTGATGAAGGGAAAGCCCTGACGGTCTGAATACGAGAGAATAGAGAGTCTAACTTAGCAGGGCATTCTGGAGGACAGCACCGGCTGCAACCCTGGCCGGCGCTTTAATATCTACGGTTACCATATCCGCATTCAGGCTACCAGCCAGGCGGTCGCTCTCTGTAAAGCTGAAGGAAGGCCGACGAACCCGGCCGCCGCACTGTTGCCGAAGCTCTGCAGGAACGGGCCCGGTACTTGTATGAGCGGACTGCTGAATTGAACAGCGGGCACATTCCTCGCGGCTTGCCGCTGAGGTCAAGCGAGCGGATATAAATAATCAAAAAACCTCGACAATCGAAGATTCTCCGCAGCTTGGCTCACTGAGAATCTTCAATCCGGTGCCAAAACAATGACAATCAAGCCTGGAATCCTGGAACACTCATTTTGATAAAAAGCCGGTCAGCCCTTTTTGTCCTTGATCATCGCTTATAAATATTGAGAGAGTTCGTCATCCCGATACCTGACAGCCTTCTTCCCTTATAATTTGAGGTTTAGAAATGAAAACACCATTATTCATGCTTTGGACAGCTTGCTTCACATTAATTGCCTGCGTGTCTGCTTCAACCGCCTGGAGCAGTTCTTTTGAGAGGCGCTGGCAACATGTTTCTGAGACATCCGCAATTATCTATTGGCAATTGGATGATATCGGCGAATCGGCCATCAGCCGCCTGGTATACGGCGAAACGCAAAACCTGGAGCAACAAACCGAATGGACCAGGAAACCCAGATGGTCCCACCTGCACAGGATGATTAATCTGGAGCCTGGAAAAACTTATTATTACCGCATGGAAGTTGTCGATACTCTGACCAAATTTCAATCCAGGAGCGAGATCTGCCAAATCACTGCTGAAGCAAAAGCAGAGGCAGTGAGAATTCCACAAGATGTGGCAGGCCCGCCCTACATCCTGGATAAAAAAGATACTTACTATATACTGACTGAAGATATAATCTCGGACTATGATGCCATCCGGATCACTGCGGCTGGAGTTACTCTTGATTTGGACGGCCATACAGTAACTTTCGGCGACAATACCAGTCAGCAGGTTTTCGGCGTGCGTTTATCCGGCCGGGGCAAAGCCACACTCTGCAACGGGTATATCGTGCAGGGAAAAAGATCGGCGGATTACAGCTGCGCCATACGGAGCGAAGGCCGACCTTATCCAACAGAGATTTACGGCATCACCACGGACGTGCATCTCAAGTGCGCCTATCCGTTGAATTATCATACCCAGGCCTCAGATGTCAGCATTCACCACAACCATTTTTTCAGCCGGGTAACAGAACTGGAAAGCCGGCACTACCCGGGAAACTCGCTGCTGAGAATTAATATTTCCGGCGGAAAGATCCATATCCACGACAATCTGCTGACCGAGGGCTGCCATTGGGGAATCAAATTGATAAATGAGGGCCCGAATGTGGAGATCGATTACAACGACATACGGCATCACCAGCAATATGTAAACGGTTATGCCATCGTGCCCAGTGCCGGCGCCAACGTGCACCATAACAGAATAACCTCCACCGGCAGGGGAGCCCACCTCAGCAGGGAAGGGATCGACTTCCACGACAATTACTTCGACCTTAAAGGGCACATGCACCTAAGCGACCTGCCTGCCGGGACCCGACCTTTCCAGCACCGGTTGATCGAGCTGCACGGAATCAAGTTCGAGGGGAGCGATGCGAAAAACTGTAAGGTGTATAATAATTACGTACGCATTGTTCAAAAACTGCCCAGTGATTCCGATGGTGTGGGAGACCCGGAAGATAAAATCGAAAATGGAGTATACCTTCGCTCGATGGCATCTTTATTAAGCGGCTCAAGCCTGGTAGATGATTCCCAGAAGTGGGAGCAGGACAGGTGGAGGTACTATTATGTCAAATATTCTCCAGATTTGCCCCCTGCCAGGATCGAAGGCAATACACAAAATACGCTGACAGCCGATTTTCAATCTGCAAGCCCGGGAGAGTATACGATCTACATGAAATGGCAGTATGTCCCTCCTACTCCGCTTAATATCGCCTGTTATGACCCGAACGCCCAGAATGAAGTTTACGGCAATACTTTCATTGCGATTACCGAATATAAGGACGATGAGATCCGGCATGGCGACTACGGCGATACGGGTAACTGGGCATCCGCCATCATGTTTATCGGCATGGACCAGGGACACGCCCAGTACGGGAAATACTCGATCTACGTTCATGGCAATGAGTTTTTCAGTAATGACCTGTTTCTCAACAGCAGTGGAGAGGTAAACATGACCGTACGAATCGAGAACAACATTTTCGAGTTGCTAAATAAGCCGCATCTCGTTCAGAGAGACAGCCGTTTCAGGGCCGTAGGGCAGGCCCTGGCTGATAGTGTCAATAGTGGCAATAATACTTTCAGCTCCGGCCAGCAACAAGGTAATCTGGACATTAACAATGACGGAGAGCTTTCGGTTGCTGATGTCATCTTTTTTCTCTTATTGGGTCATAACGAGCCTGATAATCCCATACTCGACTGGAACAGGGACGGTAAGTACGAAATCTCCGATGCAATTGCATTGCTTATTGAGATCAGGAACGCCTCCAGCCGCAGCAATCTTATATCGTTACAAAACCCTGCGACATCCCGGGCTGATGCAGGCCTGCTGAGTTCAGACGGCTATACTATTCTCCTTCGACATGGTATGGACGGGCTTTAGAGACTACCTGGGGCAATGTCAGGATTATGTTTGAAGATCTAGGAGAGGTCGCTGAAACATGTTGACACAAAAAAGAGTTTGACCGCCGGCCTTTTATATCAGCCAAACGAACAAACCCTTGTCATATATGGCGGCATCAACGAGACTTGAAATTTTGGGAGAAACTGGTTGAGTGGTGCCGAAGAATATAGCCCAACACCAAACCCCGGCGGGACCCGGCGCCGCAGGTGAGCGAAGACTCGCCGGAACCGGTTATTACAAAAAAAGCGGAACCCTCAGGGGCTCCGCTTTCATTTATCTGGTGCCGAAGGGGGGACTCGAACCCCCATGGGATTGCTCCCACTGGTCCCTGAAACCAGCGTGTCTGCC
>JAFGTO010000102.1 GCA_016934095.1 Candidatus Glassiibacteriota bacterium | reverse complement strand
CGATCTGGTATCATGTTTTCTCATGCTCTAAATATAACACCTTAGAGCGGAAAATGCAAACTATATTTTGCACTGGTTAGTAACTGAAGAACGGCCCGGCCGTCATTACCGGGTCTCCCGGCGCCTGCCGTCGACAGATACAGGCCTGTAGAGCGTGTCCCTCTCCACAGGGGTGCGGCCGGCCTCCCTGATCAGGCGGACCAGCTTGCCGGCGGGAAGATACTGCGGCGTGCCGGCCCCGGCCTCATGGGTGATTTTCTCCTCGTGTACCGTACCGTTGACATCATCTGCGCCGAAAAACAGGGCCATCTGGGTCAGCGGCAGGCCCAGCATGATCCAGAAAGCCTTGATGTGGTCGAAATTGTCCAGGACCAGCCGGCTGACGGCGAACGTTTTCAAGGCCTCCAGTCCGCCGGTCTTGGAAATATGTCCGAATTCGGTGTTCTCTGGATGGAAGAGAAGGGGAATAAACGAGTTAAACCCCCCGGTTTCATCCTGGAGAGCCCGCACGCCCAACAGGTGGTCTACCCTGTCGGCCCTGGACTCGACATGCCCGAAAAGCATGGTGACATTGGTGGGAATGCCCAGGGAATGGGCAGTGCGCATCACCTCGAGGAACCGCTCCCCGCTGATTTTTTTCGGGCAGATCTTGTTGCGTACCGCCGGGTTGAAGATCTCACCGCCCCCGCCGGGGAGCGAGCCCAGGCCGCAGGCCTTGAGGCGGGTGAGTGTCTCGGCTACGGTCAGGCCGGCTTTCGCTGCCAGGTGCTCGACCTCGACCGCGGTGAACGCCTGGAGGTGCACCCCGGGATACTCTCCGGCCAGGGCCGAGAGCATCTCTTCATAGTATTCGAGCGGGGCATCGGGATGGCAGCCGCCGACGATGTGGAACTCCCGGACACCTTCGCGCCAGCCGGCGCGGGCTTTGGCGAGGACCTGCTCCACGGACAAGAAAAAAGCCCCTGGCTCAAGGGCATTCTTTCTGTTGTAAGCACAAAAACGGCAGCTATTTACACAGATGTTCGTATAATTCAGGTGAACGTTGTTGATATAGTACACCCGGTCGCCGTTCCTGGCCCGGTTGGCCTGGTCCGCCAGCCGGCCGAGACCCGGCAAGTCGTCCGTCTCGAACAGGGCCAGGGCTTCCCGGGTCCCCAGCCTCCCGCCCCCGTCGACCCTCCCGGCGATCTCACCCAGGCGTTTGTCCTTGAACTGCCGAGCGACCGAGCTTATTTATAACCCCCTTACTTTATCCCCTCTTGCTCGCCATTTCCCTGATCAGGGCCGAGGCGATAATCTGGCGCTGGATCTGGTTCGTACCCTCGTAGATCTGGGTGATCTTGGCATCCCGGAAATACTTTTCCGCCGGGTAGTCCTTCATGTAACCGTAACCGCCCATGACCTGGATGCAGTCGGTAGCGACTCTCATGGCAACATCCGAGGGAAACACCTTGCACATGGCCGATTCCTTGCCGTAGCTCCTGCTGCCGGAGTCGATCATGCGGGCCACCTGGTAGGTCAGGGCGCGTGCGGCCTCGATCTGGATCGCCATATCGGCGAGCATGAAAGAGACGGCCTGGAAACTCAGGATCGACTGGCCGAACTGCTCGCGGGTATAGGCATAGTCCAGGGCGGTGTCAAAGGCCCCCTGGGCGATCCCGACCGACTGGGCGCCGATGCCGGGGCGCGATTTGTCGAAAGTCTTCATGGCGATGAGAAAACCCGCTCCCTCCCGGCCCAGCAGGTTGGCTTTCGGCACCACGCAGTCCTCGAAGACCACCTCGTAAGTCGATGAGCAGCGGATACCGAGCTTGTCCTCCTTCTTGCCGAAAGAAAGCCCCGGCGTGCCTTTCTCGACAACGAAAGCGCTGATACCGCGTGCACCGCGGCTTTTATCGGTTTTGGCGAACACCGTATAAGTATGGGCTTCGCAGCCGTTGGTAATCCACTGCTTGGTGCCGTTTAACACGTATTCATCGCCTTTTTTGACAGCCGAGGTCTGGAGGGCTGCCGCATCCGAGCCTGCCCCGGCCTCAGTGAGGCAGAAAGCTGAATAGCGCTCCCCGGAGGCGATGGGCGGCAGGAACCTGGCTTTCTGCTCGTGCGTCCCGGCGATTATAATCGGGAAACAGCCGAGAGAGCTGGCTGCATAGGTTACCCCCACCCCGCCGCAGGCGCGGCTGAGCTCCTCGGTGGCCAGGCAGAGCTCCAGCAGGCCCGCACCTATCCCATCGTATTCCTCTGGAATGTAAATCGCCGGCAGGCCTGCCTCGGCTATTTCTTTCATGATCTTATGGGGAAACTCCTGCTGACGGTCGAGCTCCTCTCTCTGGGGGATAATGTGGTTCTCCGCAATTCTTCTGGCCAGCCTTTTTATCTCGGTCTGCTCCTCGGTCAGGAAGTAATCCATCTGAACTCCTTCTCCCGGTATGATAAGTTTCCGGTTGCTTTAATTTCTACAGTCTATCGGTCTTTATCCGTAAGTTCTATCTCGGACAGGTTGTGCAGCGCCTGCCGGGCCGCCTGTTTTTCCGCTTCCTTTTTGTTCAGACCGACCCCCCTGCCGCAGACTTTGCCTCGTACCGAGACTTCGCAATGAAACTTCTTGGCGTGCTCGGGCCCGGTAGCTTCGACGATCCGGTAGCTCGGCTGGCAGCGGTACTGCACCTGGGTCAGGTGCAGCAACCGGTTTTTGGCTTCCTGGAGGCTGTCGAAACTCAAGTCGGCCCGCCCGTTATCGAAGAAATGGCGATAGACGAACTTTCTT
>JAFGTO010000594.1 GCA_016934095.1 Candidatus Glassiibacteriota bacterium | reverse complement strand
GAGGGGGCCTGGGGGAGGGCGGAGAACCTTTCTCAAAAGGTTTCCGCCCTCCCCCGGAAAAAGTCTATAAATTCTCATACCTTTATTGTCAAATTGGTATCAAACCCATTGAGAACAGATCAACGTATTTGACCTTACGGGGCGCACGCGCGGGTGCGCCCATATAAAGAAGCTTTTTTACTCTATGTTTTTATCAGAATCTTACGAGGGGAGCGGATGAGATAAGTTAGGCGGATGGCTCTATTAACGGTAGCCGGGTTTTAGCTTGCGGAGGCGAAATTGAAAGGGTAGACCCGGGCTTTCTTTTTGCGGGCCTGGTAGGTGCGGGCCAGCTCGATAAAGATACTCACGTCGCGGTCCAGGTCGGTCTGGGTCCCGTCGAAAAAGAAGTTGCGCATGGGGATATGGTCGTGGTCGCGGCTGATTTTCGGGTAGACCGCCTCGGTGACGATGCCGTTCATGCAGGTGAACGGCGAGATGTCTATCACCCCGTCGCAGCCCTGGTGGTAGTGGAAAATCGCCTTGCCCGCCGAGAGCACCATCTCGCCCAGGGAGCCCCGCTGGGGCAGGTAAGGCTCCGAGTAATCGAACAGCCTGCCGACTTCCGGCTCTTCGTAGCCGGTAAAATCCTCCTCGAACGGCGCATAGAGGCGGTGCTCGTCGCTTCGCTGGATATAGTTCTTGATCTTGGCGCCCAGCATGGCCATCGAAAAAGCGCGGCCCTCGTGGTGCAGCCTTTTCTGCTGTTCGAGGTTGGTGTACCAGACCCACTCCACGATATGCGCCAGGGTGCACTCGCCGCCGAACTCCTCGACTTTGCGGATGGTGTAGTCGTTGGTAAAGGGGGTCAGCCTGCAGAAGATCTCGCCCACCACCCCGATCAGCGGCCGCCTGCGGTCGTAGCTGGCCGGCACGCTGCGGAAACTGTCCCGCGCCCGGGTCAGGGCCTCGACCAGCCTTTTCAGCCGTTTCCCGCTCGGCACTCCCGGTACCTCCAGCACTTTCTCCACGGCTTCGAGGGCCGCTGCGTGCACCCGGTCGGTATCGCCCGCGTTGAGCTCGTAGGGGCGGGTCCTGTGGAGCATTTTACGCAGGATGTCGGCGGAGATCAGCCCCCGGAGCGCGGTGCGCATCAGCTCGTTCACATGCTCGCCCATGCCCTCGTAACCATCCCGGCTGGTGGGCGAGAAGACCAGCACTTCCTCCAGGCCGATGTCACGCATCACTTTGCGGATATAGGGCGAATACTGGCCGAAGCGGCAGGGCCCATCGGCAGTGGGCATGAAAAAGGCGGTCTTTTCGGGCGAGAAACCCGGCTGTTCGGTGATCTTGAGGAAGTTGCCCAGGGTGACCCTGGCCGGCAGGCACTCCTCGCCGGAGGTATGCCTGCCCCCCAGCTCCAGGGTGCGGTGGTCCGAATCGGGGCAGACTACAGTGTCTATACCCACGCTGCGGAAAGCCGCGGCAAAGGCCACCGCCCCGCCGTAACTCATCTGGGGCACGTAAAGCTTGCGGCCTTTCAGAGACTTCTTTTTTCCGCCGCCATTTCCTCTTGGGCCGATCCCCATCTTCTCAATACTCCCTTGCTGTCGAGGTAGGCCTCGCAGCGGGTCAGCATGCCTGCATCGTTGTTATGCCCGTCGAACTGCAGCGACAAAAACGGCCTGCCTGAGACCTCGGTGATATAGTGCCTGATATAAGAGTCCGGGCCGCACTTGAAGTTGGTGATATAGATGATGTGCAGCCTGGGGTCGCTCCTGACGAAATCCGCCGCGGACAGTATCTTCCGGCCGTAGCTCCAGAACATGTTGTCCTCGTCCGGGTTCCATGCGCGCTTTTTCAGTGTCAGGTAATCCAGGGGCACGACATTGGCTCCGTAGAACTTGCGCAGCTTGGTGGCCAGGTCCAGGTTGATCCCGCGGTCGTAGATGTTGTAGGGCCGGCCCAGGATGATTATCCCGTGCTCGCGGTGGGCCGCCAGGGTGGCCAGGGCTTTCCTGCCGGCCTGCAGCAGAGCGCTGCTGAAAGCGTCCTGCGCCTCGAAAGCCTTTTCCACCGCGCGGGCGACCTGTTTCCTGCCCCTGCCCAGACCGGCCGATGCCAGGGAGCCGTGGATGGCTTCCGCAGTGGCTTCCGGCCCGTGGTTGAACCACAGTGTCGGGGCGATCATTCGCTCGGCGTAGTCGGAAATTACAGGTGCGGCCCGGGCCACCCAGGGCAGAGTCTGGTTCCAGGGGCAGTAGAAAGCCGGCGGCTCCAGGTGGCTGCCCGGGGCGGAGATCACGTTGGGCACGAACAGGTAATCCACGCCTTTGTCTATCAGCCAGCGCATGTGGCCGTGGGCCGCCTGGATCGGGAAACAGGGCTCGGAAACCACCGATTCCAGGCCGAGGTTGACCAGGCTGTTGGTGGTGGGCTCCGAGAGCAGGACTTTTATCCCGAGCTCCCGGAAGAGGCTGAACCAGAACGGGGCCCACTCATAAATGGAGATGCAGAAAGGAACGCCCACGGTAGGGCCGTCCCCGGCCCCGGGGTCGTAACCCGCCAGCAGCAGGTCGCGGCGCAGGGCGATCAGGTCTTCGATAACCGGCTCGCGCTCGCACTTGACTGCCTTGCGGTAGCGCTCGGAGCACTTGTCGCCCCAGTAGGTCCGCTCGCCCTCGACAGTGAACTCCTGCATCTGGCAGAAATTGGAGCAGCCCTGGCAGGTGAACTCGCGCATGCGGTAGTCCACTTTTTCCAGGTCGAACCCGCGGAAGGATGATTTGCTCCGGCTGTTCAGCATTTTTTCGCGCGCCAGCAGGGCCACTCCCAGGGCACCCATCACCCCGTTGAACGGCGGCACGGTGATCTGCTTGCCCAGGATCGAGCTGAAAGCCGCGGCCACCGCATCGTTGTAGGCAGTGCCGCCCTGGAAGAAAATGGACTCGCCGATCTTGCGGCCGCGCACCACCCGGTTGATATAGTTAGTGGCGATCGAGTAGGCCAGGCCGGCCACCACGTCCCGCAGCTCGGCCCCCCGGTGGAGGCAGGAGTTGACGTCCTGCTCCATGAAAACCGTGCAGCGCTCGCCGAGCTTGATCGGCCGCGAGCTGGAGAAAGCTATCTCGGCGAACTCATCCTTGATCTTGATCCCCAGCTCCTGGGCGCGCTCCTCGAGGAAGCTGCCGGTGCCCGCAGCGCAGGCCTCGTTCATGGTGAAATCGACCACTACTCCCTGCTGCAGGCTGATGAACTTGGAGTCCTGCCCGCCGATCTCGAAAATGGTGTCCACTTCGCAGTCCAGGATGCTGCGGCTGATAAAGGTGGCCCCGGTCTTATGGGCCGTGATCTCGTCGTT
>JAFGTO010000593.1 GCA_016934095.1 Candidatus Glassiibacteriota bacterium | reverse complement strand
CCGTGGAGGAGAAACCCAGGCCTGAAACCAGCGCCGAGACTGCGGAAAAGGCCGACGACCTCTCCAGTGAGGGCGTTTCAAGTGCGCGCACGGATGAGCTTTTCGAGTTTCCCTATTACCTCCGTCTGATGATCGGCAAGATAAGCCGCAACTGGCGCAATCCCTATTCCGGCCAGGGTGATGCGGTCCAGGCCACCATTTTTTTTCAGGTCTTGAGCGATGGTACGATCATCAATGCGAGGGTGGAAAACTCCAGCGGGGCTCCGACTTTCGACCGGGCCGCGCTCAGGGCGGTAATCATCTCCAGCCCGCTTGTCCAGTTGCCGCCTGACTACCAGGAAGCACAACTGACGGTTCACCTGGATTTCGAGTATAGACGCTGATGAGATATTGGGAGCACCGACGTTATTACCGGCAATTGATCCTGATCCTGAGTCTCGGCCTGGCGCCGGGTGCAGCCGCCCAGGCACCGCCCTCGCGGGGGCTGCCTGCGGGCGAGGTGCACCTGCGGATCACCTCCTCGCGCATCCAGAAGTACAAGATAGTGGTGGCGCCCCTGACGGCCGAGGGCCTGGGAGTTGCCGAAAGCTCCGAGTTGGCGGCCCGGATCAGGGAAATCGTCATCGACGACCTGGATTACAGCCTGCGTTTCGATGTAATCAACCGCCGCACCGATGATCTGGCTTTCATTTCTTTGAGCTCGGCCAAGGATAGGGTGCATTTTGACGGCTGGCAGGCCACCGGGGCCGACTACCTGGTCGCCGGCTCTCTTTTCGCCATGGACCGCCAGTCCATGGTGGATCTCAGGGTCTACGACCTGTCGCTCAAGGAGCTGGTGTTCCTGAAAAACTATCCCTTGGAAACGGCCGGACTGCGCCGGACGGCCCACCGCATCTCGGACGACATCGTGCTCAACGTCACCGGCGAAAAAGGAGTGGCGGGTACCAGGATCGCTTTCGCCATGCCCACTTCCGAGCTAAACGCCGAGTTGTTTTACTGCGACTACGACGGGTATAACCTGACACCGGTTACTTCCGACAGCTCGATAGCCAAGCTGCCGGGCTGGAGTCCGGACGGGTACAGCCTGGCTTATACTTCGCTCAAGGGGGATGTCGACCTGTACCTGGCAGACCTGAGAAGCCATGAGTCCCGCCTGCTGCAGGCAGCCAAAGGAGTGGACATGGCCGCCAACTGGTGCAGCCGCAATGGTTTTCTGACTTTCTCCAGCGGCTTTCTCGGCGACCAGGAAATTTTTTACCTCCCGCCCGGGGAGAATAAGCCCCAGAGGCTGACTTTCAGTTATGCTATGGATACCGAGCCTTTCTGGTCTCCGAGCGGCGACGAGCTTACTTTCATGAGCACCCGGGCGGGCAACCCCCACATCTTCATCATGGGGGCGGATGGTCTGAACCTGCGCCGTCTGACCTTCGAGAGCCGCAACACCACGCCGCGCTGGCGCCCCAGGCCCTACGGGGACAAGATAGTATTGACCACTGAGATAAGCGGGGTGTTTCAGATCGCGATCATCGACATAACCGGCGATAATTTTGTCCAGCTCACCACGGCGGGAGAAAACCGCGACCCCACCTGGAGCCCGGACGGACTGCATATCGCTTTCATTTCGGACCGCAGGGGCGGCAGGGGTAATTTCGAGATCTTTACCATGGACTGGGATGGAAACACCCAGCGGCCCCTGACAAAAGGCTTCAGGAAAGCCAGGGAACCCGCCTGGAGCCCGTTTCTGGACTGGTAGCCCAGTCTCCCCTTCCGGGACGGGTGAACCGGGACTACCGGTGCAATTATTTTGCTGATCCTGTTGCTAAAAGGCTTTGCAGTTTTTATCTTGACAAATACAAAGTTTGGTGTAATAATTTTATCAAAGTGTAATATCCTGAATTCACGGTAGAATGGTGGATTGGTCCGATAATCTATCTGCTGTTCAAACCAGAACCTAACGTTGGAGGGTGATTCGGTGAAAAAGACCTTTCTGGTACTCTCGTTTTTTGTCGCTTCGGTTCTTGTAGTCATCGGCTGTCATAAGAAAGAGGTTCCGCCGCCCCCACCGCCTCCGCCGCCCCCGGTAGTAGAGAAGAAACCGGAGCCGGTTAAAGTGGACAGCACTGAAATCCTGGCCAGGATCCGCCGCGAAAAACTCTCGCAGGCCAAACAGAAAATTGCTGCCGAGAGAATCTATTTCGATTTCGATAAAAGTGATATCAAACCCGAGTTCCGCAACGTGTTGCTGGGTGTCGCGGACCTGTTGAAGGAGTTCCCGGAGCTGCGTCTCAGGATCGAAGGCCACTGCGATGAGCGTGGTACGGATGCCTATAACCTGGGCCTCGGCGAGCGCCGGTGTAATTCCGCCAAACAGTTCCTCTCGGATGCCGGTGTGGCTGAAGGCCGCATGGATACTAAAAGCTGGGGTGAATCGCGGCCTGCGGCGATGGGACACAACGAAGCCGCCTGGTCCAAGAACAGAAGAGACGAGTTCATCGTTGAGTGACCCCTCGGCGAGCAGTAAGACAGGCGATAGGATTTGCATATAACTTGGTGGGTAGGGCCGCTGCAGCGACGGCCCTACCCATCTTGCTCTTTACAGGGGTCGTGAATTTAATCTTTTCGTTGCTGTTTGGTGTTCCTGCACGCGGGCGCGTTTCCAACGCTGCCCGCAGCTTTCATGCGGTCCCTTTGTTCCAATATCTGAAGAACAGGGTTTCAGTGAACCGTAAATCTTGCGGCTGTAACGGGGTGTGTGCAATGTTCAAGCTGCTGTTCTGCGGATGCCTGGGTTTCGCCTTTCTTTTAGGCTGCGGCGGTGCTTCGGCTGCCAACAGGGATATCCTGGGCTCCGATGTTCTGCTGCTCAAGCAGGATAACCGCAGACTTCGTGAGGAAATGGCGGCTCTCGACAGCCTGGTCAAGAACCGCCTGCAGCAGCTCGACCGTTTCAATGCCAATTTCGGCGCTGACGTGCGCCAGTTGAACGAGCGCATGTCCATTATCGAGCAGCGGCTGGAGGATCTGGAGAAAAAACTGGCAAGGGTGGCCGCCGGAGCCGCCTCCGCAGGCGCCACCGGCGGCCGGCCGGCGGCCGAGTCTGACCAGCCCCGGGAGCTTCAGGCCAGGGACATCTACGACCTGGCTTACAAGGATTATACCGCCTCCAACTACCAGATGGCGATCGAGGGATTCCGTGATTTCCTGAGCCGGTTCCCTGATTCGCCCCTGGGGGCGCAGGCTTATCTTTACATCGGCGACAGTTACAGGTCGCTGAAAAAGTACGGTGAGGCGATCTCCAATTACAAAATGATCGTGGACAAGTACCAGGAATCACCTGAGCATGCCGAGGCCCTCTATAAGATAGGCGATTGTCTTATTATCTCAGGCGACAGGTCAAGAGGCGAAATCTTTTTGCAGGCGCTGATCCAGAAGTTTCCCGACTCCAAAGCAGCCGCCCTCGCGCGCGCCAAGCTGAATCCCTGAAATGAAATGCCCATTCTGCGGTTTCGAGGATAGCAAGGTTGTCGACTCCCGCTCGATAAAAGAAGGGACCTTTATCCGGCGAAGGCGGGAGTGCTGCTCCTGCAAACGCCGCTTTACAACCTATGAATATATCGAGAGCACACCTCTGATGGTTGTAAAGAACGACGGCAGGCGGGAGCCGTACAACAGGGAAAAACTCAAGATGGGCCTGATCACTGCCTGCAAGAAGCGTCCGGTCAGAATGGATGCCATTGACAGTTTGATCCATAACGTGGAAAAGGCGATCGACAGACTCAATCTGAACGAGGTGCCCAGCAAGCTACTCGGCGAAGAGGTGATAAAGCAGCTTAAAGATCTCGACCCTGTCGCCTATGTACGTTTCGCTTCAGTTTATTACCGTTTCGAGGCAGTGAGCGAGTTCGAGCAGAAAATCAAGGAACTGGCACCGAAAAAGACGCTTAAAACCACTTAGGATCAAATGCTCAAAGAGGCAACCTTCAAAGGCGGAGTTCACCCTCCGGAATTCAAGTCTGCAACCAGCGATAAAGCTATCAAGCCGCTTGGCGTTCCCTCCAGGGTAATTCTTCACCTGCAGCAACATATCGGGGCACCGTTAAAGGCCGTGGTTTCCGTGGATGACCAGGTCGCCGCCGGACAGGTCCTGGCCGAGCCGACAGGTTTTGTCAGCGTGCCCCTGCATTCGTCGATCTCGGGTAAAGTCGTGGCTGTCGAGCCTTATCCGCATCCCAGCGGGGTAAGCTTGCCGGCGATCGTGGTCGAGAGCGACGGGGAGGACAAGTGGGCCAAAACCGCCAAGGGCGCAAAGAAGTACAGCGACCTGAGTGCGGACGAATTGAGGAAAATAGTGCAGCAGGCGGGCATTGTAGGCCTGGGAGGAGCGGCTTTCCCGACCCATGTCAAGCTTTCCCCGCCGCCGGGCAAGCCGATCGACACTTTCATCCTCAACGGCGCCGAATGCGAGCCCTGGCTGACCACCGATTACCGTCAGATGCTCGAGCGCTCCAAAGACCTGATCACCGGAGTAAAGATCGTGATGAGGATTCTGGAGGCAGAGCGCGCCCTGGTTGCGGTCGAGCGCAACAAGCCCGAGGCCATCGAGGTGATGGACCGCCTGTGCCGCGACGAGCTGAATTTCGACGTGGTGCCTCTGAAGACCAAGTACCCCCAGGGGGGCGAAAAGCAGTTGATCCAGGCGGTAGCCGGCCGTCAGGTCCCCAGCGGCGGGCTGCCGATGGATGTGGGTTGCGTGGTGCACAACGTCTCCACCGTGCTCTCGATCTTCGATGCGGTCGCCAAGGGCCGGCCTTTGACCGAGAAAGTGGTAACGGTGGCCGGCGATGACCTCAGGAAAGCCGGGAACTACCGGGTGCGTGTCGGCATGACCGTGCGCGAGCTGCTCGAGAAGGTCGGGGGCAAGCTGCCGGACGGCTTGAGCAAGGTGATCATGGGCGGACCGATGATGGGCCTGGCCCTGCCCGACCTCGACGTGCCGGTGCTGAAAAGCACCAACGGACTGGTCCTGATGGCAGGCCAGGTCCCGGTAAGCCGGCACCGGCCTTGCCTGCGCTGCGGCTCCTGCGTGGATTCCTGCCCGATCCACCTGATGCCTTGCGAGCTGGCCCTGTTGGCCGAGAACATGCGTTTCGATTCCTGCAGGGAGTACTCGGTCAAGGACTGTATCGAGTGCGGCTCCTGCAGCTATACCTGCCCTTCCGGCCGCAACCTGGTCCAGTTGATCCGCTTCGCCAAGTACACGGTGATGGAGCAGGATCGCCGTAAAAAAGCCTGAATCGGAGACCGGATGATTGCCCGGGCAGGAGTTTCTTAATAATTTACTAGAGGTTACCAATTGGCGGACCTGTTAAAAGTCTCCAGCTCTCCCCATATCCTTACCACCGATTCGATCGAGCGGATCATGGGGACCGTGCTGGTCTCCCTGGTGCCGGCCGTGGCGGCTGCGGCCTACTTTTTCGGCCTGCAGGCCCTGTTCCTGATCCTGCTGGCCGTGGCCTCCTGCATGGCCGCAGAGTCGGTCTGCCGTAAGCTGAGGGGCAGACCGAATACAGTCAGGGACATGTCGGCGGCGGTTACCGGGGTGCTCCTGGCCTTCAACTTGCCAGCCAACACCCCGTGGTGGATGGTGGTATTGGGGAGCGTTTTCGCCATCGTCATCGTCAAGGAACTGTTCGGCGGACTGGGCTACAATATCT
>JAFGTO010000592.1 GCA_016934095.1 Candidatus Glassiibacteriota bacterium | reverse complement strand
CAGCAGCAGCAGGTGGACAGTCAGCATCCCCCCGAACAAGGCGGGCAGCACGGCCACGTGTATGCCGAAAAAGCGAGAGAGAGTGGCCCCGGTCACCTCCGGGCCGCCGCGCAGCACCTTCAGGGCGAAATCCCCCACCAGGGGCACGGTCCCGGCCATGTCGGTGCCCACCTTGGTGGCGAAGAAAGCCAGCTCGTTCCAGGGCAGCAGGTAGCCGCTGAAACCGAAACCCAGGGCCAGGAAGAGCAGCAGCATGCCGCTCATCCAGGTCATTTCCCGGGGCTTGCGGTAAGCTTTCAGGAAAAAGACGCTGAACATGTGGACGAACACGCAGAAGATCATCAGGTTGGCCGACCAGGCATGCACCTCGCGCACCAGCCAGCCGAACTTGACCTTGCTGACAATGAACTGCAGGCTCTCGAAAGATGAATCGGCGCCGGGGCGGTAGTACATCAGCAGCAGCAGCCCGGTGGCCATCTGGACCATGAAGAAGAACAGCGAGAGGCCGCCGAAATAAAGCCAGGCGGAGTGCCTGGAAACCGGCACTTCCTTTTTTCGCAGAAAGTCGATCAGCTCATCCAGGCCCGCACGCTCGTTCACCCATTGGTAGGCGATGTCGTATAACTTTCTCAGCGGCATGTCTCAGGCCTCCCTGGAAAGAATTATTTCATCGTTCTGGATGTTGACTTTCAAAGGAGTCAGCGGCCGGGGCGGAGGGCCGGAGATATTGATACCGTTCAGGTCGTACTTACCGTTATGGCAGGCGCACCAGATGACATTGTCCTCCGGCACGAACTGCACCGTGCAGTCCAGGTGGGTGCAGACAGCGATAAAGGCCTTGAACTCGCCCTGCTTGTCCCGGATCACCAGGGCCGGCTTGCTGCCGAACCTGACTATCTTGCCGCTGCCCTGGGGATATTCACCGGTTTTCCCGGCGGAGACGGCATCGGCAACAGACTGGTCGGCCGGCGGAGGCGTGAGGAACCTCACCAGGTGGTAGCCGACTGCAGCGAGACAGGCGGCTGCAGTGCCTCCCAGAAAAAAGTTGACGAATTTCCTGCGGCTGCTGTTGGTTGCGGACATGGATGTATCTCCTCGCTCGAAAAACGAAAATGGTCCTCTGGATCGTTTTTTAAAAGCCCGTTGAAATATCAAAGATTTCGAGTATAAAAGCTGTCAAGGGCCGTTTCCACTCTTGAAACAACAACGTGCGGCAAGAAAGTATTAACCGTATAAGATATTCGATATCTTAAAGTTACAGTGGAAACGGCTTGCCCGGCCCTTGACGGCCCATGAAGCAATAAATTTCACCAATGGGCGTTGAGGTCTTTTTTCAACGCCCCCCTAATATTAAATAATAGTCCGCCGGGAAGCAAACAATGGTCAATGTTTCCTGAATTGGCCGGCAGGCGAGGATGGATAAGCGGAAGGATTTTGACAATCGAGGATTTCCCTTGAGCCTGTACCGGGGAATCCCCGGTTCCACAGGGAGAAGGCATGGAATTTTGCCCCTGGCCGCCCGGGTAATGACTGCCCGGTAATGGAAAGAATAACGGTGAAAACAGGTAGTACGGCGGGTCATTCTTCCTGGTGGCAGCCTGCCTGGTAACAGGAGGAGCCGCTGGTGCCGCCCTGGTAGTCCTCGCCGTGGCAGGCTGCACAGGCTGCGAATCCCCCGGATTCGGCTGCGATAGCATGGAATGCGGAGCTTTCGGCATCCAGCCAGCCGGCCGGGTGGCCGCCCGGACCGTCATGGCAGGTAAAGCAGGAGACCCCCACAGTGCCGCCGAGGTAGTCCTCGCCGTGGCAGGGGGCGCAGTAGGAGTGGCCGTTGACAGCCACCCGGCGGCCGTGGTAATAAATGGAATTTTTGTCGAACCAGCCCTGTGGGTGCCCGCTGGGCCCGTTATGGCAGGCATAGCAGGAGACACCTGCCAGGCCGCCGCTGTAATCGCTGCCGTGGCAGGCAGTGCAGAAAGCCTTGCCTTCTGCGGCGACCCGCCAGCCGTGGTAGTTGTCCGAGCTGCGCTCGAACCAGCCCTCGGGGTGCCCGCTGGGCCCGTTATGGCAGGCATAGCAGGAGACCCCGGTAAGGCCGCCCTGGTAGTCGCTGCCGTGGCAGGGCGTGCAGAAAGCCTTGCCCTCTGTGGCGACCCTGAGGCCGTGGTAACCGGCCGAGGAGCGGTCAAACCAGCCCTCGGGGTGGCCGCTGGGCCCGTCGTGGCAGGCGTAGCAGGAGACCCCGGCGATCCCGCCGCGGTAATCCTCGCCGTGGCAGGCCGTGCAGGATTCTTTACCCTCGGCGGCGACTCTGAGGCCGTGGTAACCGGCCGAGGAGCGGTCAAACCAGCCCTCGGGGTGGCCGCTGGGCCCGTTGTGGCAGGTATAGCAGGATACCCCGGAATCTCCGCCCCGGTAGTCGCTGCCGTGGCACCCGGCGCAGTAAGACTGGCCGGTCTGGGACAGCCTTTCGCCGTGGAACCCGGCGGCATCCGGTTCCAGCCATCCCTGCGCAGGGTGGCCGCTCTGGCTGGGGTGGCAGAGCTTGCAGGACTTTCCGCTGGTGCCGCCGGAGAAATCATCTCCGTGGCAGGCGGCGCATTCTCCCATGCCACGGGAGGAGGCGGCCAGCCCGTGGAAAAACGGACTGGTTTTCTCGAGCCAGCCGGTGGAGGGGTGCCCGCTGGGGCCGTTGTGGCACCTGTAGCAGGAGACCCCGCTGTTGGGCTTGCCCCGGTAGTCCTCGCCGTGGCAGGGCGCGCACACCGCCGGCCCGCCCGCAGCCACCCGCAGCCCGTGGTAACTGCTGTCCGCAGGGTTCAGGAACCCCGCCGGGTGCCCGCCGGGGCCGTTGTGGCACCTGTAGCAGGAGACCTCGCTGGTCCCGCCGCGGTAGTCGCTGCCGTGGCAGGCAGGGCAGGAAATCAGCCCGGCCTGCTCGATTTTGCGGCCGTGGAACTCGGGCGAGGACTGCAGGCTCCACTCATCGGTGTGGGTCCTGACCAGGGTCGGTTCCTTGCGGTCCGCGCAGGCTGCCCAGAGCGCGGCCAGCGCCAGGGCGGTCAGGGCTGCTATGGCTGGGAGTCTTCTCATCTCGTCTTTCCGGCTCCGCCTTGCCCGGCGGCCGGCGTTCATATTCCGTGGCAAGCCGCGCATACCGGCGAGTCTTCAGGGTCATCCCCGTGGCAGGCGGCGCATTCTTCAATGTTGATCTTTCCCCGGGTGGCATGTCTGCCGCCAGCCTGGGGCACAGCCCAGGAGCTCAGCTGATGGGAGCGGGGGTAGACCTGCTTCATCCTGTGGCATTCGAGACAGAAAGAGCGGTCCTCGTGGCAGGCGGCGCATTCGCTCCTGGCTGTCCTGACCTCCAGGGCGTGATTGAACTCGAAACCCAGGGGGTGGGTCCGCGGGAACAGGTTGTCGCCCTGGTGGCACTGCTGGCAGTCGTTCCTCTCGTGGCAGAGCATGCAGGCGGCTGCGTCATCCAGGCGGGCGTCATCTCCGTGCTGAGTTTTCCAGGCCGGGAACACGTGGTCCACGGGCAGCTTGCCGCGCGGGTGTTCATGGCAGAGGATGCAGGCCTTCTCCGCCTGGATCCCATCATGGCAGGCCATGCAGGGCTCCATAGCCGGGAGGTGTTCGGAAGCCGCGGAGTCGGAAACAGACACTCCTGCATGGCAGCGCTCGCAAGGCACCTCTTTGGCGAGATGGGCCGCGTGGCTGAACTTGGGGCTGTACCCGGTAACCTGCTCGACAGCCCTGGGATTGAGCGTATCGCTGTGGCAGGTCCCGCAGGACTCCAGGTCGTGGCATTCCTGGCAGGCAGCCATTGCTGGGAGCAAGTTGTCGCTGCCGGTCCGGCTCTCTTCCGCCCGGCTGTGGCACAGCCCGCACTCCATGCCCATCTCCTCCACGTGCAGCCTGTGGGAGAACACCAGCTCGGGCCTGGCCCTGCGCCCGCTCTGCGCCTGGCCCAGGGCCAGCAGCAGCACCGGTCCCAGGAAAAGCAGCGCCAGTATGTTCCGCCAGGATTTAGCCATCTGGTTTTATGCTCTGGTTTTAAGTTACAAGGGTCAGAAGACCCGGCTGTGGTTGACCGAGAGCTTGACCAGCAGGCGCCAGTCCTTGCTCAGCAGGTCGTTGTTCAGGTCCTGGAGCTCGATCCCCGCCAGGATGTTCTTTTCCGGCCGCCAGTTGATTCCGAAAATCGAGCTGAAAAGGTAATCCCGCTCCTCATCCTCGTAGATGCGGTAGCGGGAGTAGTCGAGGTCTGCGAAGAGATCGAGCTTTTCGCAGACCGGGTAAGTCGCGCCGAGGGAGAAACCGAGCTCGTCCCCGCCGAAGCCATCCCCCCCGTAAAGCGTAGCCGAACCATAGGGGCAGGCGACCCCCAGGCTGAGGTAGGCGTTTTTCTCATCCTCGAAAAAGACTGCGGCAACCGTGCCGGTAACAGCGACCTCGGGCAGCAGGTAGTAGGTCGCCCCGCCGCGGAGCTGGTCGTTGTCCTTGGGATCGAAGCGCCAGAAATAGCTGCTGTAGAACAGGCGTGGCCGGTAGTGCTTGTACTCGGCCAT
>JAFGTO010000591.1 GCA_016934095.1 Candidatus Glassiibacteriota bacterium | reverse complement strand
CCGGGCCCCTGGAAGAGCCTGTTGCGGAGGCACCTGTTGCGCCGGCGGCTGAGCTGGAGAAAGACCTGGCCGGAAGCGAGGAGCCTGCCCCGGCGGCCGACCTGGAAGCTAACCTGTCAGCCGATCTGGAGAAAGACCTGGCTGGAAGCGCGGAGCCTTCCCGGCCGGCAGACCCGGCAGCAGAGGGTACCCTGGACCTGGATGCTATTATGAGTGCTGCCGGGACCGGTACGGCAGTTGAGCGGCAGACCGGCGAAGCCCCGGAGACACGGGGGCCGGAGGTCGAATCAGAGCCGGAGCATGGCTCTGCAGACGAAGACCTGGACCTGGAGACTGAGATCAGGCTGGAGCCTGTCGAGACCGAACAGGCAGGCGGCAACGGCCGCGGAGAAGAGCAGGATGCTCAGACGGCCGGGGAAGCTGACTGGGTCCGGGAAGAGGAATATCCGGTGGAGGAGCCGGCGGACAGTCAGGGCCCGGGAGAGACTCCGGAGCCGCCCGCCCGGCGGGCGCTTTCCCTGGACGAAAGGCTGGAGCTCAGCCTGGATGTAGGCCGGATGGACGATGAATCCCAGACGCTGAGTGTCAATCAGACGATCGACGCTATCAAGAAGAAAACTGTCAAATGCCCTTCCTGCGGTACCATGAACTATGCAATCCGCTGGTACTGCGAAAACTGCGAAGCCACCCTGACCACGCTGTAGATCACGGCCCGCAACTTTCTTCTGACTAGATGCCGCTGGAGGTTTCCGCTCCGGCGGTTTTTTTCGGCCGTTGCCGCAAATATTTTTTTTAAGACCGCTACGTGGGGCCGGGGCGGCCCCGGAAAAAAACAGGTAAAACTGGTTGCCGCCTGCTGAAAACGGGATTATATTACAGGTCGAGCTGCACGGCAGGGCCGGCTTTCAGCTTGCGGGCAGGCAGCTTGTTACACTCGTTCGTGCGGATTTTTCCGTGCCGGCTGCCGACTGGTTTCATCATCTTGCCGGAAAGTAAAAATCCATTCACCACTGAGCATTCTTCAGAAAAGGACGGACCCATGGCCCCTGAGGTGAAATACGTGCCGCCTGCAGGCGGAGAAAAAATCACTGAAAAAAACGGCAGCCTGGTAGTGCCTGACAACCCGATAATACCCTTTATCGAGGGCGATGGCATCGGCCCTGACATCTGGGCCGCCTCGGTGAGGGTTTTTGACGCGGCCGTGGAAAAAGCCTACGGCGGTAAAAAGAAAATATACTGGATGGAGGTCTATGCAGGCGGAAAGGCCAACGAGAAGACAGGTTCCTGGCTGCCGGATGAAACGGTCGACACTATCCGCGACTACCTGGTGGCGATCAAGGGCCCGCTGACCACCCCGGTGGGTGGGGGCTTCCGCAGCCTCAATGTCACCATGCGGCAGGTGCTCAACCTCTATGCCTGTGTCCGGCCGGTAAGGTATTTCCCGGGTGTGCCCAGCCCGGTCAAGAACCCCGAGTGGGTGGACATGGTGATTTTCCGCGAGAACACCGAGGATGTCTACGCCGGGATCGAATGGCAGCAGGGCACCGAGCAGGTTGAAAAGGTCATCCGTTTCCTCAACGAGGAGATGGGCTGCAATGTCCGTACAGACAGCGGTATCGGGATCAAGCCGATAAGTATCACCGGCACCAAAAACCTGGTCCGCAAGGCGATCCAGTATGCGCTCGACCAGGGGCGCGACAGTGTCACCCTGGTCCACAAGGGCAACATAATGAAATACACCGAGGGTGCTTTCCGCGATTGGGGCTACGAGCTGGCCCGCGAGGAATTCGGCGGGCAGACTGTCTCAGAGGCCGAGCTGTGGGAAAAGTACGATGGTAAGGTCCCGCAGGGCAGGGTGGTGATCAAGGACCGCATCGCCGATGCCATGCTCCAGCAGATCCTGACCCGGCCGCGGGAGTACAGCGTGCTGGCCCTGCCCAACCTCAACGGCGATTACATGTCGGATGCCCTGGTGGCCCAGGTCGGAGGGCTGGGATTGGGGCCGGGTGCGAACATGGGCGATGTGGTGGCCCTTTTCGAGGCCACCCACGGCACCGCGCCCAAATACGCCGGCCAGGACAAAGTCAACCCCGGCTCGCTGATCCTCAGCGGCTGCATGATGTTCGACTACCTGGGCTGGGGCGAAGCCAGGGAGCTGATCCACCGGGCCGTGGAGCGGGCCATCGCCGCCAAGACTGTGACTTACGACCTCGAAAGGCTGATGCAGGGCGCCAGGCTGCTCAAGTGCAGCGAGTTCGGACAGGCCCTGATCGATAACATGGACTGACCGGCGCACCTGCCGGGCAAGGGCCCCAGCCCTCCGGGGATGGGGTCCGCACCTGGTAGCAGCCGGGCCGGCGCTGTTGAAGAAGGGATAGGATATTTCTATCCCTTCTTTGCTTTATTGAGTATATTATAAGCACGAATAAGTGTTATAGCTTACAAGAGGAGTGGTGAGATGTTTGTCGACCTGGCCGAGATCCGGCTTATCGCAGGAGACGGAGGCAAGGGGCTGATCGCTTTCCGCCGGGAGAAGTTCAACAGCCGGGGAGGCCCCAGCGGGGGGGCCGGAGGCAGAGGCGGCGATATCTTTTTCGAGGCCGACCAGGGGATGGCTACCCTGATGGATTTCAGGTACAAGACTGTCTACCGGGCGCCTCGCGGCGCCCACGGCGGAGGCAACAACCGCACCGGCAGGAGCGGCACTGACGTAACCGTGAAGGTCCCGGTGGGCACCCTGGTCCGGGATGCGGAAACAGGGGAGCAGGTCGGCGATCTGACCGAACACGGGAGCCGGGTGCTGGCCGCCAGGGGAGGCCGCGGGGGCAGGGGAAACAGCAGTTTTGCCAGCTCCACCCGCCGCGCCCCTCAGTTCGCCCAGGATGGCGAGCCGGGGCAGTCGAGGACCGTGGCGCTGGAGCTGAAGCTGATCGCCGACGTGGGGCTGGTGGGTTTCCCCAATGCAGGCAAATCCACCCTGCTGAGCAGGATTTCCCAGGCGACACCTAAAATCGCAGATTACCCTTTCACTACGCTTACCCCGAACCTGGGAGTGGCGGTCAGCGACAACCGGTCGTTCGTGGTGGCCGACATACCCGGACTGATCGAGGGCGCACACAGCGGGAAAGGCCTGGGACTGGATTTCCTGCGCCATATCGAAAGGACCCTCGTCCTGGTCTTGCTGATCGATATCAGCGCGGCAGAGCCCCGGGCCCAGTATGATACCCTGCTCGGCGAGCTGGCCAGCTACTCGGAGGCGCTGACCGGCAAGCCGCGCTGCCTGGTGTTCAGCAAGCTGGACCTGGTTCCAGCGGGGACCGCCCTGCCCGAGGTGGGGGATGAAAAATTGTTCCTGAGCACCGGGATCAGTGCGGTCAGCGGCCTGGGCCTGGAGCAGCTTTTACGCGCACTGGCCGACCAGGTCGCCCGGGTCAGGTCAGGGCAAGACCCGGTGTGATCTTTTCCGCCGGCGAAACCGGTACAGGTGGGACACGCTTGGATGGACAATCTGACCGACATGCTTCGTTTGATGCTGGTGCCCGGGATCGGCGCAGTACGCCTGGCCCGGCTGATCGAGACTTTCGGCAGTGCCGGGGCGGTGCTGGCGGCGGACTTCGACCGGCTCGCCCGGGTCAAGGGACTCGGCGAGCCGGCCCTCCAGGCGCTGGCCCGTAAACACTGGAGCGAACGGGAAGTCGAGAGGCAGGTCGAGGTGATGGAGTCCCTCGGGGCCAGGCCGCTTTTCCGCCACGATGACCAGTACCCGGCTTACCTGACCCAGCTCTACGATGCCCCGCCGCTGCTTTTTGTCCGCGGAGAGCTCGAATACCTCAACCGGCCCTGCCTGGCAGTGGTGGGAACGCGCGGACCCAGCTTCTACGGCCGGGAAATGGCGAAGAGCCTCTCCGCGGGCCTGGCCGCGGCGGGTTTCACCATTGTCAGCGGCCTGGCCCGGGGGATCGATTCGCTGGCCCACGAGGCCGCCCTGGACGCAGGCGGCACCACAGTGGCGGTCTTAGGGTGCGGGGTGGACAGGATCTATCCCTCGGAGAATGAGAAGCTGGCCGGCAGGATTGTCGAGCACGGCTGCATTGTCAGCGAATACCTGATGGGCACGCCGCCGGAAGCGAAGAACTTCCCCAGGCGCAACCGCATTATCAGCGGTTTGTCGCGCGGCGTGCTGGTGGTGGAGGCCGGGAAAAGCAGCGGAGCGCTGATTACCGCGTCCTATGCCCTGGACCAGGACCGCGAGGTGTTCGCCGTGCCGGGAGATGCGGCGCGGGGCCTGAGCCACGGGACCAACCGGCTGATCCAGCAGGGAGCCAAGCTGGTACAGACCGTGCCCGACGTGCTCTCCGAGCTGGGGAGCCTGCCTGCCGCCCGGCCTGGCTGCGCAGGGCAGGAGCGGCCCGCGGCACTCGAGCCGGCCCTCAGCCGGGAGGAGCGCAGGGTGTTCGACCGCCTGAGCCGCGAGCCGGTGCATGTCGATGAGCTGGCCGAATCGCTGGAAATTGATATTTCGATCCTGCTGGGGATCTTGCTGCGCCTGCAGATGAAACAACTGGTGCGGGAATACCCGGGCAAGCTCTACAGCCTGGGCTGAGTGCCGGGAGAGGCCATGACGAGTTTCGGCATCTATATCCACGTGCCTTTCTGCAGGGATCGGAAGTGCCCTTACTGCGATTTCTACTCGGTAGCCTCGCCCGGGCCCGGCCTGGTCGAGCGCTACCTGGATGTCCTGGAAGCGGAGCTGGCGCGCTCGGTCGAGCGGTACCCGGAAAACCTGGGAGTGGGAAGCATCTATTTCGGCGGGGGCACTCCCTCGCTGCTCGAGCCGGAGCAGGTGTGGCGTGTCTACTGCCGGATAAAAAGCCTCTGGCAGATCCTGCCCGGGGCCGAGGTCACCCTGGAATGCAACCCGGAGGACCTGCTTCTGCGGCGGGCCGCCGGTTACTTCTCGGCGGGAGTCAACCGTCTGTCCCTCGGCTGCCAGAGTTTCGATGAGAGGCAGCTCGAGCTGCTGGGGCGCAGCCACTCGGCCGCCGACTGCAGGGCCGCGGTCGGGAACGCTTGCGAAGCCGGGTTCGGCCGCCTGTCATTGGATTTGATTTTCGGCGGGCCGCAGAGCACCGAGGGTGCGCTGCTCGAAGCTGTCGGGACGGCGCTGGACCTGGGAGTGAGCCACCTCTCCCTCTACGGTTACCACCTGGAGCGGACAGCCCCGGCGTACGGCCGGGCCGAACTGGCGCCGGCAGGGGAGGAGCTCTACCGCTCACAGTACCTGGCCGCCTGCCGGAAACTCGAGGACAGCGGCTGGAGGCATTACGAGATCTCCAACTGGGCGGCCTCGCCGGATGAGTACTGCAGGCACAACCTGGCATACTGGCTCCGCAGGCCCTGCCTGGGCTGCGGCCCGGCGGCGCACTCCTTCCTTCCGCCGGACCTGAGATTCTGGAACCCGGAAGACCTTGAGGAGTATCTGAAAGGCGGGGGCGGCGATAAGCTCTCTGACGGCAGGAGCGAGCGTCTGGACAGCGAGCAGGTGCTCTGCGAGGAAATAATGCTGGGCCTGAGGCTGGAATCCGGGGTGGAGCCGGCTGCAATCGGGGCGTTCCTGGGCGGGGAGCTCGAAACCACTCTGCAGGCGCTGCGGGAAGAAGGTCTCGGGGCGGTGAGCGGTGCCGGCCGCTTTGTTTTGAGCGAGCGCGGCTGGCTGATCTATGATGAGGTCCTCGGACGCTTGACCCGCAAGGAGCGGCCCTCCGGCTGACCAGGCCGGCAATCATTGTCATTGACAAAACCGGCGATCATCGCCATAATCAGAAAAGATGGGCAGGCTGCCAAGTAATTGCAGGTTTTCAGCATAATTAGGTGTCGAAAATGATCCCGGAGCCTCTTACCGAACGCGAGCGGACCATCCTGCTGGCGACGGTCGACAATTACATCTCGACTGTAACTCCGGTGGGTTCCCGCAACCTGGCCCGCCACGGCGGGCTCGGACTTAGTGCGGCGACCATCCGGAATACGATGAGCGACCTCGAAGAGAAAGGGTTCCTGCAGCAGCCGCATACCAGTGCAGGCCGGGTACCCACGGACAAGGCCTACCGTCTCTACGTAGACAGCGTAGCCGGCTGCAGGCAAAAACCGCCGCCGGTGGTGCGGATCATGCAGCTGGTCCAGGAAGATCCGGTCCTGGATATAATGCTGAGGCGTGCGGCCGAGGCCCTGGGCGTGATAACCAAGGAGCTGGGCGTGGGGATCGCTCCAGTGGTCGGAGAGGGTGTGCTCGAGCATGTCGACCTGATAAGGGTCAGCTCAGAGCGGATCATGCTGGTGCTCACCATCCAGCACGGCCTGGTGAAAACGATTTTCGTGGAGCTGGACAGCCGGGTCGACGGTGCACAGCTTGACTGGCTTGCCTCCAGGCTGAACGAGCGCCTTTGCGGGCTGACCCTTTCCGAGATCCGCCGGTCCGCATCTGTCAGGCTGAAACAGGCCGTGGAGGCGAATGACGATCCGCTCAATATTTTCGTGCAGTCCGCAGACAGCCTGTTCGACCTGGAAGAGAGCTCATCGGACCTGATCCTAGGCGAGTCTTCCAACCTCGCCAGCCAGCCCGAGTTCAAGCACGAGCAAAGCCTGCGCTCGCTGATCATGCTGACCGACAGGAAGCATCACCTGCTCGAGGTCATGCGCCGGCGGGCCGGCGACGAAGGGCTGACTATAACCATCGGCTCTGAAAACGAAATCTCGGAGCTGTCCAATTTTACCGTGATCACCGATACTTACCGTTTCGGCAAGATGAAGGGGATCATCGGGGTGATCGGGCCGACACGCATGAGCTACAGCCGGGTGATTTCAGTGGTCGAGTACACCAGCCGGCTGTTGTCCGAGATGCTTGGAAAAGGCTGAGATTAAACACTCATTATCGATTAAGCGGAGGAAAGTGCGGCAAGTATGGCCAAGAGAGATTATTACGAGGTGTTGGGAGTTGAACGGAACGCAACCGGGGAAGAGATAAAGAAGGCTTATCGCAAGCTCGCCGTTGTCCACCACCCGGACAAGAACCCCGGCAATAAGGAGGCTGAGGAGAAATTCAAGGAGGTCTCCGAGGCTTACGAGGTGCTGCGCGACAAGGAGAAGCGCGCACAGTACGACCGCTACGGGCACGAGAGCCCGTTCGCGCGGTCCGGCCGGGGTGCATACGGGGGCTTCGGTGATTTCGACGTGGGCGACGCCTTTGACGTGTTCGCCCGGGCTTTCGGGGGATTCGGCTTCGAAGACCTGTTCGGTGAGCGCACCCATGCCCGCTCCAGGGCCGGCTCGAACCGGGGCAGGGATCTCCAGGTCCGCCTCACCCTGACCCTGGCCGAGGTGGCCAGGGGAGTGGAAAAAACCCTGAAAATAAAGCTGCAGCAGAAATGCGACAATTGTAGTGGTACGGGCTCGCGGGACGGGAAGACCGGGGCGTGCCCGGATTGCCAGGGCACCGGCCAGGTACGCAGTGTGCAGCGCACGATCATCGGACAGTTTGTCAGTGTCTCCACCTGTCCCAGGTGTAACGGCAGCGGCCGGGTGGTCCAGGACCCCTGCGGGAGCTGCTCCGGAGAGGGAAGAGTCAAGAAAGAAAGGACTATCAAGGTCAAAATCCCCGCCGGGGTGAGTTCCGGCAATTATCTCACCCTGCGCGGACAGGGCAATGCAGGCGTGCGGGGGGGACCTGCAGGAGACATTATTGTCCTGGTCGAGGTGGAGGAAGACGAGCGGTTCGAGCGCCACGGGGACGATATCCTGCTGGATTTGCCGATCTCGTTCAGCCAGGCCGCGCTCGGAGCGAGCATTGAGATCGAAACTCTGAGCGGCAAGGCCCGGATCACTGTGCCCGCGGGCACCCAGACCGGCAAGATCCTGCGCATGCGCGGCAAGGGGATACCGCACCTGAACGGCTCGGGCCGGGGCGACCAGCTGGTCCGTCTGACAGTCTGGACACCGACCAGCGTTACCGCCGAGGAAAAGGGGCTTTTCGAGGAGCTGAAGCGGGTCGAGAGCCAGAGCCCGCCCTCTGCGGGCCGGGGATTCTGGAAACGGATGAAAGAGGCCTTCAGCGCCTGAGGTTTCCCTTTCCTCTGACCGGCAAGGGGCTTGTCCGGCCGTTTGGCGGTTCCGGCGATTGAAACCAGGAAACTATCAACCGGCGGTAAGCAGAGACTGCCTGCGGGAGTGTCCGGATTGGGCCGTCGGGCCGCAGCCAAGAACAATAAGGAAATCTGCCGCACGACCGCGTTCTTTGTTCCCAGGGAGGCGATTTCCGGTGACCTGGTGGTTTTCCCGCCGGATGAAGAGCATCACCTGCGGGATGTCCTCCGCCTGAAAAGCGGTGCGGTGGTGGAGGTGCTCGACGGTTGCGGGGGACGGTACCGGGTGGTGGTCGAGCAGGGGCCGCGCGGCTCGGACCTGGTGGGCCGCGTGCTGGGAGTGGAGCGGGTAGAGGCGGTCAAGCCCCTGATCAGCGTGGCCTTGTCGCTGGGACGCAGGGAGCGCATCCGGATGGCCGTGGAAAAGCTGGCTGAGCTGGGCTGCCACCGTATCGTGCCGCTGCTGGCCGATAATTCATCCTTTCAGGGGAACCCCGGGCGGCAGGTGGAAAAACTGTCTCTGGTCTGCCGGAGCGCACTCAAACAGTCCGGGAACTGTTTCCTGACCGCGGTCGAGCCGGCGGCAGCTTTCGGGGACTTCGCGGCAGAGGCTGTCGGCAGAGGGATCCCGCTTTCTTTCTGTGTCAAGGATACCGGGCGGTCGAGGAGAAAAAATGATCCCGGCCGGCCCACTGCCGGCGGCGACGAGTACTTTCTGGTGATCGGCCCCGAGGGAGGCTTCAGCTCCGGGGAACAGGCGCTGATCGATGAGATGCAAGCACCGCGCCTGCACCTGGGGGCCGCCGACTTGAGGCTGGAAACCGCTGCCGTGGCGGGTTTCATTCTGATGCGGGAGTTGTTGCGCCGGGACCTTTATTTCTACTGACTGAAAGTTACTCGCTGCAGGCTGCGGGAATCAGAGAGTTTAAATACAGTTATGCTTATTTCCGCTCGCCCGCTGACCTTGCGGCAAGGTGCATGAAATGCGCCTGGTCGCTCAATTGACCTTTTCTGCGGCGGCCCGCCGATTAAGGCCTCGGTTTTTTTCCAAGGCCGGCGGATAAATTCTTTTGGATTATTTAAGAAAAATGTTATAATTTAGTTTGCCCCTTGAAAACTGAAAAATTTTCCATCCGGTTCTCAGGCGGCTTGAAATCCGGCCCGGGTGGCAGGACAGCGACAGCGGCCGAATGACAACAGGAGACTAAAAATGCAGGAAAAAGACATCCAGGGAATCCTGAAAAAAGTTGAAGAGCTGAGGGCCTTTTTTACTTTCGCCGGCCGTTTGGTACCGTTTCTGGAGGACATGCTGGTTTTTGTCCAGGAAATGGCGCCGATGCTTAATGAGATGAACAAGTCCATCCAGGAGAGCTCGGCCAAGATGCCGGATGCTGTCCAGCAATTGGATAAAGTGACCAGCGCCACCGAGACAGCAACCCACGAAATGCTGGACAAGATCGACGACATGCTGAGCAAGATGGACGAGCTGACCGGGATTTTTTCCAGTATCAGGGACCGCCTGAAAGCCGAGCACGAGGCCGTGGCCGGTATTTCGGCCACGGTCGAGAAATTGCTGAAGCTCCCTGGGGCCAGGAAAACCCTGAGCCAGTTGTTCGACGATAAAGAAGCCCGCGAATTGGGCGTGAAGGTCAAGGAAATCGTGGATGAATTTCTGGCCGGCGGCCTGGATGAGTCGGCGGTGGATAAAGTGGACCAGTTGCTCCAGGACACGCAGACAGATGCTTACGACATAATGAACGCTCTTCAGGTGCAGGATATTACCACCCAGCAGATCGAGGCCGCCCACTCGCTCCTGCGTTCGGTCCAGGAGCGGCTCAATCAGCTGATCACCAAGTATTCAGATGCGGAGCCGCCCGCCACGGCCCTTCGGGAAGTGCGTGCGTTTGATGAGAACGCCGCCTATATCGGCTCGGAAGAGCGCCAGAAAGTGGCGGATGAGGTCCTGGAAGAGGCTGCAGCCGAAGCCGCAGAGGCGGAGTCTGCAGAGGAGCCTGCAGGGGAGACGGTGGCCGGGAAGGCCGACAGCCAGGAAGAAATCGATGCCCTGTTCGCCGAAGCTCAGCAAGAGCAGGGAGAAGAAGATGCGCCTGTCTCGGAGGCTTTTGAGGAGGGCGAGGACGAACTCGCCAGCCAGAAAGAATTGGATGAGCTGCTGAGCTGGGGAGAAGAGCCCGGGGCCGAAGATGAACAGGCGGGGGCTACTTTTTCTATGGATGAAGAAGCGGCTGCCGGGGCAGAAGAGCAAGCCGGGGCGGCTGTCGGCGAAGCTGAAGAGCTCGAGGAAGCCGGGGCGGCTGTCGAGGAAGCTGAAGAGCTCGAGGAAGCCGGGGCAGAGGCCGGGGATGCGACCGGGGAGCTGGAGGAGCTCGAGGAGGCCGGGGCAGAGGAGGTAGCCGGGGTAGAGGAGCTGGAAGAGATCGAGGAGGCCGGGGCAGAGGAGGTAGCCGGGGCAGAGGAGCTGGAAGAGATCGATGAGGCCGGG
>JAFGTO010000590.1 GCA_016934095.1 Candidatus Glassiibacteriota bacterium | reverse complement strand
GGTGGCACAAAGTGCCAGGAAATTGGCTTAATACTCCGCGGCTTGCCGCGGGGATAGTCAATTTCCAGGAATTTCTTTATTTTTTTCTTCCCGGATATGGCGGCAAGGCGGCTCACCGTGAACAGACTCCCCGGCGGTCTGACGGCTCACTCTGCAGGCACCTTCAGCCGGGACCCTGCCAACTGATTTTTTTCTCTGCTTTTTTCCAGTATTTCCCGGCAGCTTCGCTTTCGTACTCCGCCTTCGCTGCAAGAAACAAACTGTAGATCTCGAAATCCATCCAGCTCAACTCCCGCGGCGAGGGGCGGAAAGCCTCGAGGTAGGCCGCCAGGAAAAAGGCGTAATAGCTGGACTGCAGCTCCGGGCGCCATTGCAGCGCGGCCCTCAGCTTGCAGCCCGCGCAGGGGTCCGGGCCGTCCTGGGCCTGGCCGCAGAGCCCCGGGCCGGGACACCTTCTTTCCCTGGCAGGGACATCCGCGCCTTCGAGGACCGCGCGGATGTCCCTTTTCATTTTTTTTGGGCTTCCTCGCTCAAGGTGCCTGCGCTTTTCAGCAGCCGGCCCACCGCCCAGGCCTTGTGCTCCAGTGGGATCAGCTCGCGCCAGCGTTCCGCAGCTTCCGGCGGCTCATAGCCTTCCACCCGCTTTACCGAGCGGTCGTACAACAGCTCCACCGCTCCCAGGTAGTCGCCTCCCTGGCTCCTTTCGCCGCCGGCCAGCTCGGTTCGGCCCATCCAGCCCCAGAAAGCTTTCTTGTCCTCGGCGGTGAGTCCCCGGAATATATGTACAAGATTATATACCTCGCCGCCGTCCTCAATTTTTAATACTATCCTGATTTCTTCGTTTGCAGCCAGGGGAAAAAGCCTGGGTCCGGACATAATCCCTCCTCGATCCCGGTATTAAGCGGCGAAATATTCCTCGGTCGAGCCCTCGGTGGTTTTAATCGAGACAGGCCCCTGCAGGCCGCTGTCGTACCTGCCCTCCAGGCTCAGGTCAAGCTGCAGCAGTCCGCTGCCGTAGCTGTAGTCCACCGCGGTGAAAACGGCTTTGGGCACGCTGATCTCCACTTCGTCGTGGTCCGCCGGGTCCGTGCCGGGGATCGACTCGCCCAGGCAGGAGAGCACTACTGCCTGCTCCGTGCCCGCCTGCTGGGCGGAGCGGAAAGCGGCCAGGTCGCCGCCCTCGGCGAGCAGGCTTATCTTGAGCTCCATGCTGCGCTCGGGCGTATAGGGCCAGAGTGCGGGGTAGATACGCTCCGCCTCGCTTGCCTCCTTGCGCCAGGCCAGGTCGGTGTCGATCCCTGCCTCGAGGGACAGCTCGAAGTCCTGGAGCTGGGTTTTCCTGTCCGCGGCATCCAGGGTAAAAGTGCCTGCGTAGTTGTAGAGGTAGCGCAGGGCGGATGCTGCGGGCCAGGAATAGCCCGAGAGGGTATCGCCGATTTTCGAGGCCACGAAAGAGCCGCCGGCTTCCAGCCGGTTCGTCCCCTGGCCCCTCAGGGTCAGGCCGGTGCAGGCCACGTCCTGCAGGCAGCGGTCTTCCCCGTCCTCCAGCACCGCCAGGCTGGTTACGTAAGCCTCGGGCCTGTCCGCCAGGGAGTTGAACTTCGCCGTGTGCTCGTAAGCCCCCGAGCCGTTGGTCGAGGCCGACTCCCGGGAGAAAAACAGCGCCAGCAGGTATCCGATGAAATCCACCGGCAAAGGCTGCACCGGGATCTCGAACCTCACGAACTGCCTCACTTTGCCCCGCTGGGTCTCCCAGTCATGTCCCTTGCCGATCGCGCCGCGGTCGGTCCAGTGCTCGGCGTTCTCGTTGATGACCAGGGGGTCCTGGAGCTTGAGGAACTTTGCCAGGTCGGTCTTTTCCAGCGGGCTGCCGAAAACCGCCTGTTTCCTGGTCGGCCAGGCGACCTTGCTTGCTGTCCTGTAGACTGTTGCCATTTTCACCTCTTGCTGTTGGGGCGGCCCGCCCGGGCATGCTCCTGCCCTCTGCGGGTCCTCCCTGCTTCGGGTCTTGATACTAAATTTTGTGTACTCACTCCATTAGAATGCCGCCGCGGCAGCGCACTCTCCGCGGGACCTCTCGACACCCGGGGGAAGGTCAACTGCGGCTGCGGACCTGCCAGGTCTCCAGCCCGACCGTGTAGACCGCCAGGCCCTGTTTCTCAGAGACTTCATCCCGGACCACCCCCGAGATCACCACCGGCGCCAGGCCTTCGATCTCCAGGGTCTGGCCCAGCAGGCAGTCGCGTATCCCGTCGATCAGGCCGTAGGAGTTCTCGATACTGTAGCCCCGGCCGCGGAAATCCTCGGCTATCAACCGCAACTGGAAAGAAAGCCTCTCCTCGGCTATGCTGCTGTCTGAGTTGAGCTCGCCGTAGCGTACCTTGTCCAGGGACACTCCCACGAAAGGCACGTTTCGCCCCTGCCCGACAAAGTCTCCCACGGAGCCGGCGAAAGTGGCCACCGTCCTGGTGTTGAGTCCCGCCACCTGAGAGGCCAGCCTGGCGATCAGCGCATCCGAGACTGTCTTGATCGGCGCTGCCAATTTTCTGTCTCCCGGATAAAGTTAGAGTGAAAATTCCGGCCGGGTCGTACGGCCTGCGCCCTTGAAAAGCTCATTACGAGATAGCTTTTACCACGGGGCATCGATGATTAAACAATAAATGAAAGATTTTCAGAGCTTGAACTACCTGCTCTTAAATCCCCCCTGGTCCCCCTTTGGCAAAGGGGGGAAGCGGTCTCCCCCTTTCTTAAAGGGATTGAGTGGGATTTATTCAAGTGCATTTAAATGCAACCTGATTTCTGTTACACAACACTAGAATTTATCCAGTTTCTCCCTGGTGTAGGCCCGGTCTTCTTCCCCGGCATCCGTGCGGCAGGCGTTTTCCGGCGAGGCGGCCACGCTGCCGGACTCATCCAGGCCCAGGCTGAACTTGCCGGCCGCGGCCTTCTCAAGCCTGCCTCGGCAGTCCTCGTAGCGCCTGCGCCAGTCCTCGCTCACCGCCCTTCTCCGCAGGTACAGGTTGTAGACCGCGATGACCGCGCTGGTGCGGTTGACCTCCTCGGGCACCGGCGAATAGTCTCGGAGGCCCGGCCAGCGCGTCAGCAGGTAGCCGTCAATCTCCGCGTCCGCGGCGGCGACAGCCTCGTCCACCACCGCGGCCACCTCCGGGCTTTCGATGGTCGCATCGCCCGAGCGCGTGCAGAGGGCGACCAGCTCTTCTTCCTCGACCCAGCGGGTCAGGTCCGTAATAGTCGAATAAGCCATTCTCCACCCGTCTCAATACTTTAATTTGTATACCAGGCGTCCCGCTTACGGCTGCCGCCGCCAGGCGGACCTGGCCTGACTGTCAAGGGGCGGGCGGGCCTGAGCAAGGCCGCACCCGCCCGCCCCCCTGCTCTAACTTTCGCGGACTGCCCGCCTGCTACCGGCCCGGGCCTTGCGGCCGGGTTTCTCCCGGCCGGCCCGCTCGCAGAGGCCCCGCTCGAGGCCGCTTCCGGCCAGCGCCTGCGGGAGGTCCAGCACCTCGCCGACTGCAGGCACCCTCCCGCCGCAGATCCAGGGTTTTAGGATTTTTACCAGCATTCCCCTCTCCGTTTTTCCGGTAGTAAACCTGGTTTACCGTGCTTGGCCGGCGTTACGAGCTGAAAGCGCCGGTGATCAGGTAGCCGCAGGCCGGGCAGACCACTTCCTCGGTCTGCTCGATCAGGCCCTCCACCACTGTGGCGTGCTTGCCGTCCTCGCGGTAGCGGAAAGCGGCGATATCCAGGCTCCCGCCGATCGGCCGCCGGAGCTGGTAGGCCAGCGAGATCGCGCGCTTGCTGGGTGTCTCGCGCTCCACGTAAGCCACCAGCACGCTGTCGTCGTCCCAGGCGAAATCCAGGCTCGGCGCGGAGATTCCGGCCGCGGCCTCATCGAACAGGGCCAGCGGTATCACCACCTCCAGGCCGAACAGCCTGGGCGGCAGCTCGCCGTTGACCAGCAGGGTCGAGTCGGTGTATTTGACCAGGTCGCGGATCGAGCTGTCTTTCTTGGCCGCCACCGCGATGTGCGGCGGGATCACTATGGTGTTCGGCTCGACACCGCCTTTCTTGCGCACGCTCAGCTTGGCCGTGTCGATGTCCCCCTCGATGTCCACCCCGCTGGCGGCGTTCCAGGCCGCGGTGGCCGCGCCGTTCTCGGTCATGAAAGCAGTGGACATGAGCTTGCCCACTACCCGGACCTCGACAGCCAGCCTCAGCTTGCGGGTAATCAGGGCCATGGCGTCCCGCTCCGGGTCGATCACCGCCCGGTCGGCGTTGTCCATCTCCTCATCGGCGATCAGCTCCCGCAGGCCGTACTGGCTGCAGGCATAGGTAGCCGAGCTGTAGCTGCGCCTGATCTCGTTCGACTCGGACTTGGGCGCCCTCAGGGCATCGTAGTCGTCCCGGTGCGCCCCGGTGTTGCTGAATTTGTAGAAAGAACCGGTCGTGGTGGGCACGTGGACCACCGGTGCGACTCTGTCCGCCACGAACGGGCCGCCCAGGCCCATGCTCTCCATCGCGAACTGGGTCAGGGTCCGGTTAAGGTTCTGGGTCGAATACCTGTCTGCCATGTTTGTCCTCCCATCCGCCTCCGTTGCGGGAGGCGGAGTCAGTAGTCAGAAGTCAGCGGGGGCAATTTCCCCCGGCACCACCCTGCAAAAGGGGCAGGCTAATTTCTCTCCGGTCAGGGAGCCGGGTTATCCACGCGCATCGGCCAGACCACCACCGGGATAAGCTGGTCTTCGGCGCTCGAGCCCTTGAGCGCGTAGCCCACGAAATACTGCACCGTGCCCTGGCTGGCCGCGTCAGCGGTATCCACCTTGCCGTCCGCATCGCTGACCAGCCAGTCGCCCTCGGCGATGCTGCCGTCCGCAGCCAGGGCCAGCACGACCGAGCCTCCTCCGGCCACCAGCACGTCCCGGTCCGCATAGCCGACCTCGGTGGTGATACCGGCGAACTTGGCCGCATTGGCGCCGGAAGCCTCCAGCACGCCGCCGTTCAGCACCACGCACTTGCCGCGGGCGATGTCGCTGCCGCCCACCGTGAAAGTATCCACGTTGTTAAGTTTTTCTCTCAGCTTGATTGCCATCTCAAATCACCTTCCGTTAAAGGGTTCCTGCCGCCGTTTCTTAACCGGCGGCCCTTTGCCTCTCTCTCACCAGAGAGATCGCCTCGGAGAAAGAAAGCTCCGGCCTTCCGGCCATCAGCTCCAGGGCGGCATCGTGCTCGGGGTCCTCCGGGAAACCCTGGAACCTCGAGCGCTGGCGCTCCAGGGAGCCTCCACCCGCGGGGAGGCCGACTGCCGGCGCGGACAGCTCCCTGAACAGGCTCAGGGGCCGCCGCTCCGCCACCTCTTCGAGGATGGCCGAGCGTCCCGCCTCGTCCAGGCTGGAGCCTAGCTTGAGGTAGCCCGCCGCCTCGGCCGGGGTGAGCCGCTGCTCGGCCTCGGCCCTGGAGAGCGCCTCGGCGAACCCGGCCAGCTCCGCTTCGCGGCGCTGTTCCTCCAGTCGGTTCTCGGCTGCCGCCGCTTTCTCCTCGGCCTGAATCCTCAGGTTCTTCTCCCCGGCCAGGGATTTCCGGGTCTCCTCCAGTTGACGCTCCAGTGTCAGCAGGCGATTCCCGGTCTCAGCGTCGCCTGCCGAGAAAAATTCCCTGAGCGAGCCGACCACCCGCTCGGCAAAAGTCTTATCGTCCATCTTGTCCACTCCTTCGCTGGGAGCCTGATTAAGCTCCATGGTTTGACTGTCGAGCCGCAGCAGCCGGCCGCCCGGCTGCGCGCCCCGGTCCTCGGAAAAGAGCTCCGGCTCCGGAGACAGCCCTTTCACCGCCGGTGCGGCCGCCCCGAGGAAACTCACCGCCGCCAGGTAGGCCTTGCCGGTGGCCGTGAAAGGCTTGTACATCTCGATGCTGCGGCTGCGGTAGGCGCCGGTGCGCAGCCACCGCCTCAGGCTGTCCGAGATGTCCTTGAACCTGGCCTGGAGCCGGTCACCCACCACCCGCAAGGCATCCACCCAGCCGTGGGCCGGGCCTTCTTTCAGGTGCTCCACGGTTACCGGCGCTTCCTGGAAACCGGGGCTGTAAGCTGCGGCCATCTCCTCGATGTCCTCGCGGGTGATCTCGATCTCCACCGGCCTACCGCCCTGGCTGCCGCTCCATTTGCCCACCCGGGCGATGTCCCACCATCCTTCAATCCGCACTTCGCTCTGAGGTTGCCGCTTCATGGCTTCCAGTCCTTTTTTCTGTTAATGTCGCTGGGCCTGCAATCAGTCCCGGGTCTACCCGGCAGCACCTCCGGGAAACCCCCGGTATTATAATTTGTATATCTTACCTGCCGGGGCGCCGCTTCATGGACCCGACGCCGGTTCCCGGCCGGCGGCCGGGTCGGGTCTTTCTCCGGGCAGGGCGCAGCTGCC
>JAFGTO010000589.1 GCA_016934095.1 Candidatus Glassiibacteriota bacterium | reverse complement strand
TGCTGTTGATGCGGGTAACTATCGGCTGGCAGTTCCTTTACGAGGGGTATGTCAAGATCACCTCGACCGGCTGGTCGGCCGCCGGCTACCTGAATGCCGCCCCCGGGCCGTTCTCCGGGATGTTCGAATACATGGTGGATCATGCCTGGATGCTGAAATCAATCGATGCGGTCATGCTTTACGGCCTTTCCGCCATCGGGCTGTGCCTGATCCTGGGTTTCTTCACCCGGACCGCAGCGGTCGGCGCGGCCCTGTTGCTTTTACTGTTTTACATCTCCAACCCGCCTTTTATCGGCGTGCAGTTCATGCCCGGCGAAGGCAGTTACCTGATAGTGAATAAAAACCTGATGGAGTTTACCGCCGCCATGGTGCTGGTAGCCTTCCCCTCCGGCCTATTCTGGGGACTGGACCGGCTTTTTGTCAAAGAATAGCTAGCTGCAAAATAACCCTGAGTATTAAGTCTTGAACGGGGTCTGGAACCAGGCGCTCCACCCCCGATAAGGAGAAGAGAAATGTCGGAAGATAAGAAAAAAGGCTTAGGCCGCCGGGAGTTCCTTAAAGCGGCCGCCACCACCCCGATAGTCGGGGCCTTTGCATATTCCGTGCATAAAAAGCAAGTGCACGACAAGGCCGCCCGCGAGGAGATTTTCAGCCTGGGCAAAGGAAAGAGCGGCAGCAACCCGAATATCCTGAAGCGCAACTACGTAAGGAAGGCCAGTGCCAATGACAGGATCAAGGTCGGTTTTATCGGCCTCGGAGGCCGCGGGAACAGCCACATGTACAACTGCGGTTTCTGGCCTGAGGACGAGGAGACCCCTCAGGGCCTCGAGGGCACCGAGGACCTGAACCTCGAATGCACCGCGGTCTGCGACCTTTACGAGCCCAATCTGGAGCGGGCCATGAAAAACTCCAGGGGCAGGGCTAAAATCTACCGGAATTACCAGGAGCTGCTGGACCAGGCCGATGTGGATGCAGTGGTGATCGCCACCAGCGACAACGCCCATGCGCCGATTGCCATTGCCGCCGCTGAGGCCGGCAAGCATATCTATGTCGAAAAGTGCATGACCCGCTCCATCGAGGAAGCTTTCGCCCTGCGCGATGCGGTCAAAAAAGCCGGGATCATTTTCCAGCTCGGCCACCAGAACCGCAATTCCAACCGCTACGACTCGGCCATGGAGGTCGTTGAAAAAGGCTACCTGGGTCATGTCAACCTGATCCAGTCTTTCACCAACCGCAACACTCCCTCCGGTGCCTGGTGCTATAACGTCCCCAAAGAGCACGGCCCGATCGATGCGCCCTCCGGCCCGCGCAACCTCGACTGGAAGCAGTACCAGTCGCTGACCCCCTTTCCGGACCGGCCTTACGACCCCAACCGGTTCTTCCGCTGGCGCTGCTACTGGGACTACGGCACCGGGCTCTCCGGAGACCTGCTGACCCACGAGCTGGATGTAATCAACATGGTGATGAACCTCGGCATCCCGGCCACCTGCGTGTCTTCCGGAGGAATCTATTATTTCAAGGAGTTCCAGACCTGGATGACTGCCGAGGGGGAGCCGATCAACTCCGATACCTATCCTCTTCCCGCCGGAGCCCAGCTCAGACCCGATGTACCTATCTGCCGGCGCGAGGTGCCGGACCTGTTCCAGGTTACTTATGAATGGCCGGACAGGGACCTGACCGTGGTCTACAATGCCACCCTGGCCAATGAGTTCGGCAGAGGACAGATCTATTTCGGCGATGAAGCCACCATGGACGTGACCCATGGGGTGGATGTTTTTGCCGACGTAGAGAGCAAACTGTATAAAGAGCTGATCAAGAACGGGAAAGTCAATACCGATGAGCCGATGGTCTCCTACCGCAACGTGGCAGGCAAAGGGATCGAGGCGATCACTTCGGCCACTTCCCGCTGGACCGTGGCCAAGGGACTGCTCTACACTTACCGCGGAGGCAGGATTATCAGCACTACCTACCTGCACCACAAGAACTGGTTCGACCACATCCGGGACAACGACCCCGGGACGATGTGCGACATAGATGACGGGTTCCAGGAAGCGATAACAGCCCACATGGCTACCATGAGCCTGCTCAAGGGGACCCGCACCCGCTGGGACCCGGTGAGCCAGAAAGTTACCACCGACCTGGAAAATGAATACGAAAAAGTGATGTACGGCACGACAGAGCAGGCTTGACCAGGTGCACTGCGAGCCGGTTTCCGGGATAAGACAAGATGGCACAGCTTAAAGTCGCGGTCATGGCCAGCGGCGGGGGGACCAACCTGCAGCAGCTGCTGGACCGTTTCCCCAGCCGGGAAGACCCGTCCGCAGCGGCGGAGGTGGTGCTGGTGGTCTCCGACCGTCCGGGTGTCGGCGCGCTCGAGCGGGCACATAAGGCCGGTATCCGTACGGAAGTGATCGACCCCGGGCATTACGAGAGCAGCTCGGCTTTCGGCAGACGGCTGATCGAGCTCTGCCGCGCACACAGCATCGGGCTGATCGTGCTGGCCGGCTACCTGAAAATGATCCCGGCCGAGCTGATTGTCAAATACAGGAACAGGATAATCAACATACACCCGGCCCTGCTGCCGGGGTTCGGCGGCAAGGGAATGTACGGCCGCAAGGTGCATGAGGCGGTGCTGGCGGCCGGGGTGAAAATCTCCGGGTGTACCGTGCACTTTGTCGATGAGCTCTTCGACCACGGCCCGATCATCGCCCAGCGTACTGTGCCTGTCTTTCACACGGACACCCCGGAGAGCCTGGCGGAGCGGGTGCTGGTGGAAGAGCACAGGCTGCTGCCCGAGGTGGTCGAGCTGATCGCCGCAGGCCGGGTGGAAGTAGCAGATGGGATAGCCCGGGTCAACTCCCCGGACAAGACCTGATCCTTACGGGAAAAAAGCTTATCGGCAACCTTATTACCTTCAGGGAAAAAGCATGGACCTGATAAAGATCAAACGGGCACTGATCAGCGTATACGACAAAAGCGGCGTGGACAGCCTGGCCCGCACCCTGCGCGCCTGCGGCGTCGAGATCCTCTCCACCGGCGGCACCGCCCGCCACCTGGAGGCCTGCGGCATCGAGATCCGCAGCGTGGACCAGTTCACCGGGCATCCCGAGATCCTGGACGGCCGGGTCAAGACCCTGCATCCGCGTATACATGCCGCGCTGCTGGCCCGCAGGGACCTGGAAGAACACCTGGCCCAGTGCGCCGGGCTCGGGATCGAGCTGATCGACATGGTGGTGGTGAACCTCTACCCTTTCGAGAGCACCGTGGCCGATGAAAATGTCAGCCTCCAGGAGGCTGTCGAGCAAATAGACATCGGCGGGCCCACCATGCTGCGCAGCGCGGCCAAGAACTTCCACGCAGTGGCGGTGGTCACCTCGCCGGACCAGTACCGGACCGTAATCGAGCAGCTTGAGAGCAACGACGGCAGTATAGACCTGGCCACCCGCCTGGACCTGGCCCGGGCTGTCTTCGCCAGAACCAGCAGCTACGACCGGGCCATTACCGAGTACCTGAAAAAAGTGAGCCTCTAGCCCGCAGCCCGGCGGGGGTCGGCTGCCTTCCCGCCGCCCGGGCTCGCCCCGGGACAGGGCACTTGACTGTACCACGGGACAGTATAAATTAGTCTTCACCCTGGAACAGGCCGTCGGAAGACCCGGATCCCGCCGGGCAAGACCGGCCGAGCCAGGCAATGCGAGAGAACCGATATGGCAAAACCCAAAGAGAAAGGCACGGCCCGCAGGAAAGGGATACAGCCCACCCTGGAAGACACCCAGGGCCTGATCAAATCTTTCAGCCAGGAAAACCTGCTGCTTTTCCTGGTTTCCCTGCTGGTTATCATCGGGGGGCACATCGCCCTGGGCATGGGCTCGGTAACAGTGGCTCCGGTGGCCCTGGTGCTGGGCTACTGCATCCTGGTGCCGCTGGCCATAATCATTTAGCAAAAAGCTAAAGGGGCGCTTAGCTCAGCTGGTATAGAGCGCCTGCCTTACAAGCAGGAGGCCACTGGTTCGAATCCAGTAGCGCCCACCATTGATATGAAAGGGTTTGCGAGAATTCGCAGACCCCTTCTTTTTGGTTTTAAGTTTCACTTTCTGTCCGCGATTTATCCCCAAGGAATAGAGTAACACCCCGAAAAATTGTAGTTACAAAATTAGCATGCGCGCCTGCCTATTAGGCAGGCGCGCACGAGATCAAGTCTCATTGTTTCCGCCGCATGCGATAAGGATTTGCGAATTTGGTTAACGATAAGGACTGGTGATCAATGTCTTTTCTTTGTCAGTTTTTATTTGCCTTCACCTGTGTTATAGCGATTTCCTGGGGAAAGGCCGAGAGGCCTCGCACATTATCAGATCATACCTATTTTGAAGAAAACAAGGCAGGCAGGTCTTTCACCACTTTTACCAGGCTCACGAAAACGACCATGAATTCCAGCCGACCCAAAAACATGCCGAATGTTTCGGCCCAGAGCACCACACCCGGCGCAGTGTAGGAGGTTACTCCCACAGAAAGCCCCACAGTTCCGACAGCCGACGCATACTCGAACAATGATTCCTGCAGCGAATAGCCATGGGCGGTTAGTATTCCAACTCCAACCAGGTAGGTGGCAAGGTAAAGGACAATAAACAGGCTGATACGCTGGATTGAGTCGCTGCCAAAATAAACTTTTTGCTCACCGGACCAGACGTAGTTTTCCACCACCGCCCTGCGCGGCAGGAATTGGTTCCTGATTTCCCAAACCAGTGCTTTGAGCAGTGTGTATATCCTGTACTGCTTGATACCTCCAGCCGTGGAGCAGGTGCCGCCGCCAACCAGCATCAGAACGATCAATATGAACCAACCGAACCCGTTCCAGTTGCTGTAACTCACGGTGGAAAAACCGGTGGTGGTCAGGGCGGTCATGGTTTCGAACAGGGCCACACGAACACTCTTGGCCAGAGTCGAATACAGGCCGGCAGAGGTGAAAATCAATACCAGCCCGGCCGAAAGCGGAAGCAATATCGCCATCAGTCGCACTTCGGCGTTACGCGCCACATAGATCAGCTTGCCCCGGATTAACAGCCAGCCGGTGATAAAGCTCATGTTGCCTAAAATCATCAGCGGCAAAGTTACCGCCTCGATGGCAGTCGAATCCCAGTAGCCGATGCTTTCCGGGCGGGTGGAAAATCCTCCAGTGGACAAGGCGGCGAAAGCGTGATTGACCGCGTCGAAAACGTTCATACCGGCAAGCTTGTAGGCGATTACTCCGACTGACACGTAACCCGCGTAAATTATCAATACGAGCTTGGCCGAGCGTCTTACATGTGGCGCAAGCTGCTCGCTCCGCCCCTCGGCGGAGGAAATCGCGGACAGGGAGAATCCCGTTATCGCCGAGAGCATGATAATCGCCAGTCCCGCGCCGCCCGCAAGCTGCATGGTGCTGCGCCAGAGGAGAAGCGCAGGTCCCACCTTGGTCACATCGGTCACGGACAGGCCGGTGGTGGTCCACCCGCTGACTGACTCGAACAGGGCGCGGGTAAAATCAAATCCAGCGGCGGTCTGGAAAGGCCAGGCCGAGAACAGGCAAACCACGATCCAGCTTAACAAGACAATCACCCCGGCATCCTTGAAGCTAAGGGGGACCCGAGGAGCGGAGCCTCTGCCGAACCAGCGCCAGGCGGCAAGACCAATGACAACCTGCAAGGCGGCAGGTATCAGGAACGCTGATACAACTTTCCCTTCACCGGGATAAAACGGCACACATAGAAGCGGTATCAGCATGATTCCCCCGGCCAGGCTGACAATCAGGCCGGTACTGGACAGGATACTCCGGTAGTGCAGGCGTATGATCGTGCCTTGTGGCATTCTGGCCTTACCTTTTTCCGCCGGTGATGATTTCGAGGGATTCGCCGAGGGTCTGGGGCAGGGTGATCAGGATGATTCGGTCACCATCCTGAAGGACTGTGCCGCCCCTGGGGACTATGGTTTCACCGTCGCGCATTACAACCGCGATCAGCGAGTTCGGCGGCAGTGTGATTTGCTGAAGGGTCTGGCCGCAAACCGGAGCATCTTTTTCCAGCTTCAGTTCGAGAATATTCACTTTTCCACCTCCCAACGGCAGCAGGGTCGTGATCTCTTCCCAGCTTGACTGATGGTCGATCAACGAGGCCAGAATGCCGGTGGTGGAGAAGGCGGTTACGCCCAGCCGCCGGAAGATTTCCTCGTTCTCCGGATCATTGACCAGGGCCATGCAGCGCGGCACCTGGAAATGCAGCGC
>JAFGTO010000101.1 GCA_016934095.1 Candidatus Glassiibacteriota bacterium | reverse complement strand
TGTGGTGTCCCATCAGCTTGAGCAGGTAGTTCATGGCGATCACCTCGCTGATCACGGTGATATTTTTCCCTGGCACGATAGGAACGTTAACCAGCGGCAGTTTCACCTCCAGGATCTCGGTGGACCGGTAGTCCAGACCGGTGCGGTCGTACTCTGTCTTTTCATCCCAGCGCTCGAGCTGAACCACCACCTCGATCCTTTTACGCGTGCGCACGGCCCGGATGCCGAACAGGCGGAAGACATCGATAATTCCCAGGCCTCTGATTTCCATGTGGTGGCTCAGCTTTTCATCGCCCATCCCCACCAGGGTATTTTCGCCGACCGCCACCACGTGCACCACGTCATCGCAGACCAGGCGGTGTCCGCGCTCCACCAGGTCCAGCGCGCACTCACTTTTGCCGATGCCGCTGGGCCCGGTGTACAGCAGGCCCACCCCGTAGACATCCGCCAGCGTACCGTGGACAAAAGTGCGGGGGGCGAAATAATTCTCCAGGTAGGCCGCCAGCTTCCGGTGGAAATCCTGGGTGCCGATCTTGGTGCCGAGAACCGGCCGGCCGTGGTGGTTGGCGATGTCGATCAGCGTTTGTGGGGGGCTGAGCCCTTTAGAAACCACCATGCAGGGAATATCGAACGAGGCCATCTTTTCGAGGTAGAGCTCGAGCCTCTCTTTGGAGAGAATCTCCATGTAGGCGATCTCGGTCTCGCCGAAAATCAACGTCCGGTCGTAGGCGAAACGCCCGATAAAACCGGCGAGCACCAGCCCCGGCCTGCTGACTTCATTGTTAATGATCTTGCTCTTAAGGGTGTGTCTGCCGGTAAACAGGCGAAGGCTGAACCGCTCCTTCTGCCGTTTGTAAAAGTCCTCTACTTTGAGCACCTTTGCCATAAAGCCTATCTCCCTCGCTCACCGTCAATTGTGCAAAACCGCGGCCTCCGGTATAACAGGAAGACGCGGCTTGCATATTCAACGGTCTTGAAAAGAGGTAAAACCTATGAACCGGTTGTGGTTGACTCCTCCGCCTGGTCTTCCTCCTCAAAAGTCAGCACCGCCTCCCCTTCCTCCGGCAGCATCGGCTCTTCGGTATCCGCAGCCGCTTCAGCCTCGACCGGCTGTTCCTCCGGCGACTTGGGGCCTTTTCGCTGCCACTTCTGTTTATACTTAACGAGCTGTTTGGCTAGCTTATCAACGCTGGAATCAATGGCCACCCGCAGGTTGGTACTTCGGTTCTCGGTGATGAGGGTCTGTCCTGCAACCCTCAGGTTGATAGCAACCACCTGGTTCTTGCCCTCTTTTTCCAGAACTACATTTGCCTCGATAATCCTTTCATAATAATGAGTCAGCTCGGTAACTTCCTTCTCGATATATTCTTTCAAGCTATCACTAAGGGTTCTGTGCTTCCCCGTGATATTGATCCGCATCAAGTCCTCCTTCCATTCACATAATCGAACCCTCGTCGCTCAACATCACTTCTCCCGCCATCGGCACCCGGACCCGCTCCAGCTCGACAGGATCTTCATTTGAATCTCACGCCTGTTTAAGGGCAAAATTAAACGGTGCGTCAAGTGCGGCTCCGGAGATCAAACTCCTGCAGCCTGCCTCAGGACCGGCTCTCGCCCTGGTGAAGCCGTTCTCACCCCGGACGTCCTGCCGGAATCTCCGTGCGGCCCGGATGGCTAGACTCTCCTGCGCATCCTGGCGGGCAGGAGCCCTAGCTGGTCTCTGTACTTGGCCACCGTTCTTCTGGCGATCTGGGTACCCTCTGCTTTAAGGCGCGCCACGATTTCCTGGTCTGTCAGCGGACGGGAACTGTCTTCATTTTCGATCATCTTGCTGATCTTGTCCTTGATCCCCCGGGCGGAGACATCCTCACCGGTATAGCTGGTCAGCCCAACACTGAAAAAGAATTTCAGTTGGAACACACCCCTTGGAGTCTGCACGTACTTGTCATTGGTCACCCGGCTGATCGTAGACTCGTGCATGTTTATCGCCTCGGAAACCTCCCTCAGGGTTAAAGGTTTAAGGTATGCGATCCCATGTTCGAAAAAGTCATACTGTTTTTCCAGGATGAAACGCATGACTTTGAGCATGGTCTGCTTGCGCTGTTCGATTGCCTGAATCAGCCAGTTTGCACTGTTCAGCTTATTATAGATGAACTCTTTGGCCTCGCCGGTGAACTTCTTCCGGTTGCGGGCGACTTCCTGGTAGGAGCGGCTAAGTCTCAACTTGGGCAGGTTGCTGTCGTTGACATAGACCAGGTATTCACCCTCGACCTTTTCGACTATCAGGTCCGGGATGACATAATTGTCATCCCGGCCGGCCGAGTAGAATCGCCCGGGCCGGGGTTCCAGCCGGCTCACCACATCCGCGGCATCCTGCACCTCTTTCAAGCTGAGCCCCAGCGAGCGCGCTATCTCCTGCCAGTGCCGTTTCGAGAGCTGCTCGAAAAACCGGTCCACCAGTTGATAGGCCAGGCTGTGCACGTTTCCGTTTTCCCGCAACTGGATCAGCAGGCACTCCCTGAGGTTCCGCGCCCCCACCCCTACCGGGTCAAGCGCCTGGATGATCTGCAGCACTTCCTCGACCTCGGCCTCATCCACCCTCAGGCGAAAGGCGATTTCGGAGACCGAGCTGTTCAAATACCCGTCGTCGTTGATATCACCGATAATCTCCTCGCCGATCATGCGCTGAGTCTCGGAGGTCCTCTGCAGCACGAACTGCTCGGTCAGGAACTCGTAAAGCGAGCGCCCGTTACTCGGAGCTTTCTCGTAATATTCCCTGTCTTCGATCTCCTGGACGTAGTTGTCGTAATCGAACTCCCCCTGGTTCATCACCTCGTCCCAGTCCACCCCATCCTGGCCATCCCCGGTGGTGAGGTCCTTCTCGACCGGCACATCGTTGATCGGTGTGTCCTCCTGCTCTTCCCCGGCTACGGTGTCCTCTCCGGGTTCGGCAAGCTCCTGCTCTGCCTCAAAATCCAGCGAATCCGCCTCCGTCTCCTGCTGGTCGGCATCCTCAGCGGTCTCGCTGTCCGGCGCTTCGAGGCCCTCTTCCATCTCCTCGGTCAACTCGAGAAAGGGATTGACCATCAACTCCTGCTTCAGATGCATCTGTAAATCCAGCAGAGGCATGTGCAGCAGATCCATTGCCTGGTACAGCCTGGGGTTGATGGTGAGCTCCTGGCGGTACTGGAGCTCCATGCGGTTCTGTAAGGCCATGGTGGTAGAAGAAAGCTAAGTGTACAGTAAATCCGGCCCACCGGAAAGCGGGGGAGGCGAGTTTCAAAGGCGGCCGCCGCCCGGGATGGCACCCGGAACAGTCCCGGCAACCGATGACTCACATCCGGAAATCGTGCCCTAGATATAGCTTCTTGGCTGTCGGATCGTTGATCAGGGTATCGGCATCCCCGCTCAAATGTATCCTGCCCTCGAACATGATATATGCGCGGTCCGTGATCTGCAGGGTTTCACGGACATTATGGTCTGTTATCAGCACCCCGATCCCGCGCTGCTTGAGCCTGGCGATAATTGCCTGGATATCATCCACCGCGATAGGGTCGATCCCGGCGAAAGGCTCGTCGAGCAGGATGAATTTCGGCTCGGTGATCAGGGACCGGGTTATTTCCAGGCGACGCCGCTCGCCGCCAGACAAGGAATAAGCTTTCGATTTCCGCAGTCTTTCGAGGTCGAGCTCTTTGAGCAGCTCTGCCAGCCTGCGCCTGCGCTCAGCCCTGGAGATCTTCAGTGTCTCCAAGATGGCGACCAGGTTGTCCTCCACGGTCAGCTTGCGAAAGACCGAGGGTTCCTGCGGCAGGTAGCCCACACCCAGGCGGGCCCTTTTATACATGGGCAGCCCGGTGATATTTCCGCCGTTGAGGTGGATCCTGCCGGCATCCGGGCGGATAAGTCCGACAATCATGTAGAACGTGGTGGTCTTGCCTGCCCCGTTGGGGCCTAGCAGACCTACCACCTCGCCCCTAGAGACCTCCACCTCGACCTCATCCACAACCCGCCTTTTTTTATAGACCTTGATCAGCCCACCGGCATGTAACCGGGCTGTCTTTTCGCACTTATCTGAAACAGTCTTCAGTTCGATTGAAGACTCCCCGCAGCAAAAGGTATTTCTGATTATTTTATATTCGCTCGATTACTCCGCGGCTGAGCCGCGGGCGACGCGCTCGCCAATCAACTCACCGGAGACTCGACGCATCTGTGGTCATTCTCTTTTTAATTTAAGTTATCCGGGCATCCAAAGTCAATGATTTATCTGTTATTTCTGTTTCTCAGCCATGGTGTCGATTCTTGCAGAGTCAGGATTATCGGACATCTGAACGAGGGTATCCGGCAACAGGTGCAATCCCCGTCCTCCTCCGGAAACCTCGACCCGGTCGACCAGTCCCTGCTGCCAGACCAGGACTATTCTGGCGCCGATCACGTAATTCAGGGCGGACTCCGGGCCCTCGCGGAAGTAGCTGCGGGCGTCTCCCGAGGCGACGATGCTGTCCAGCCCGCCGGGGCCGAAAGAGACATCCAGGGTATCGCCCTCGATCCAGTTGCGGTCTCGCGCAGCGGAGTCGGCGCGTGCGGCGGCGCTCCGGTAGAACTCGCCGCGGCCGGCTCCGACCGCCACCACCCGCTCGAGCTCGCGGTCGCGGGTATGAACGTCTATCGTCTCTCCGGACATGTTATAGGACGGGCTGTCGATCCGCGGCGCTCCTTTGCGGAAGTAGCTGCGCCCGTGGTCTGCATCGTAGAACAGGCTGTCCGAGGTAATGGTCAGGCTGTCGTCCCACAGCCTGACCCTGCCGAGAGCCACCATGCTGTCCGCGCCGAAACTAAGCAGCCGGTCGCAGGAAAGGTGGTACGGCCTGAGTGCGAGAGAATCGCTTTTATCGTAAAAATTCAGCAGCGGCCGGCCAGTGAGGCTGGTGATCCCGGTGTCGCGCTCGTAGAGGCCTGCGGCCGCCGTGGCGCTCGCCCGGGTTTCATTGTCGGTGAGGGTGATATTCCCGGTGGCTCGCAGCGTGGAGCTCCGGTAGTCGTATTCGAGCTTATCCGCCTCGACCCGTCGCAGGCTGTCCCCGGCCACGGCCTTTCCCCGGACCACCAGCAGCTCCTGCAAGCGGTAGTAGTCGCCTTGCAGTCCCGAGCCGGTGAAACCTGAGCTGGCCCAGCGAAGGTTCCCCAGGGCGCGGTAATACCCGGTGTCCACGTAGTAAAACAGGGTATCCGATTTCATTTCCCGCTGCGGATCGGTCAGGCGGACCGAGTCCAGGCAGAGGAAGTGGCGGCTTTGCGGGAAATAGGTGAGGATTTCGCAGCGGATGCGGGACCCGGCCCGGTTTACCAGCACGTCGCCCTGGAGGATAAACCGCTCGGCCCCGGAGGAGTCGGTCCGCTGGAAAAAGCTTTCGGCCCGCTCGATAGTGAAAGGGACTTTTCCTTGCGCCGCACCCGCTTCTCCGCCGGTTACCTGCCCGCCGGCCGGGAGCGCGGCCGCCAGGCTGAGGGCGGCAGCAGGCAGGAGCAGGCGCAACAGCAGGCTATGGCCTCTCGCCCAGGACATTGATATCTCCGGTCGGGTTCTTGACCTCCACGTTATCGAAGCCGGCGTCCGAGACAATACCGTCCCCGTAGAGAATGCCCCTTCCCTTGGCCCGGATTACCACGGCCGAGTCTCCGACAATCAGGTTCTCCGACTTTTTCCAGACCAGGTGCCGGGTTTCGAGGATTTTCGAGCTGTCCGCGGAGATCACTACCACCGAATCGTAGGCCTCCATGTCGCCGGAAGAGATTTGAATCAGGCCGCGCAGAGAAGTCATCACCGACTGGACCGCACCGCTGGGCGAGTAGAAAATCACTTTCGGCCGGCTGAGGGTAAAAATTTTCCTGGATTCGTACCTTTCGGCCCGCTCCCCCTGGACCCAGCCTTTCTTGATACCGTCCTCGGTAATCGTCATCTCGAAGCCCTCGAAGACCTGGTCCGGGATTTCCAGGCCCTGGTCCCGGGACACCTGCTCCCGATCTGTCTCTGCCGTCTGGCAGCCGGGGACCGCGAGCAGCATTGCCATAAAAAAAGCCCCGAGATAAAAACCGGAGGCCGTCATGTCCCTGAAAATTCGCATATCTGTTTTTCCCGGCACGGTGCTGTTGGAGGTGCCGGAAGAGCAGGCTTTCCGGCGGCCCCTAAGCCCCGGAGCCGTCTCACCGGCCCGGCCGCAAAGGCCGCCTCTGTCTCCGGCATCCCGAGTAAGCATAAGCCTCTCAAATCACCCTGGCCCGCATCAGGTCGTGGAGATGGACCACGCCGACCAGGCGTTCCCGGTCATCGACCACCGGCATGGAGATGATGGAAAACTGCTCCATTTTCTTGGCCGCAGTGATACACAGCTCATCGGGGTGGATGCTCTTGGGATTGCCGGTCATCACCTCAGCCACCGGAATATCCATGAAATCGGCGGTCCGGCTGAGCAGCCTCTTGAAATCACCGTCGGTCACCACGCCGACCAGGCGCCGGTCTTCATCCACCACCGGGCAGATTCCGCGCTTTCCCACCAGGACTATCAATACCTCTTTCATCCTGGCCTGCGGGCGGACCATCGGGGTATCCTCGCCGCTGAGCATCACCTCCGATACCTTGAGCAGCATGCGGCGGCCCAGGGTGCCCGCCGGATGTAGTGCGGCGAAATCCTCCGGACCGAAGTTGCGCTTCAGCAACAGGCTCACCGCCAGGGCGTCCCCCATGACCATGGCCGCAGTGGTGCTGGCGGTCGGTGCGAGGTCGTGCGGGCAGGCTTCCCGGGCCACGCTCACGTCCAGGACCACGTCCGCCATGCGCGACAGCGAGCTGTCGGCCCTGCCGGCGACGGCGATAATTTTCACACCCAGTCGCTTGAAAAAGTGCAGCAGCTGCTCGATTTCATCGGTTTCACCGCTCCTGGACACTGCGATGAAAATATCTTCCGGCCTTACCAGGCCCATGTCGCCGTGAAGGCAGTCCACCGGGTGAATGAACAGGGCAGGGGTACCCGTGCTGGTCAGGGTAGTGGCCAGCTTGCGCCCGACAATCCCGCTTTTGCCCACGCCGGAGACTATCACCCGGCCGGTGCAGCCGTAGATCATCTCGACCGCACGGACAAATGAGCGGTCCAGGCGGCCCAGCAGAGCGCTGACTGCCTCGGCCTCGATACGGACCACCCGTCGCGCCTGCTCCAGCAGTTCTTCCGGATCTGACACCCCGGAGCGCCCGTCTGCCTTGGTTTTCCTGGCCGGCATGGGTTCTCAGTGCCTCCTCAGATATTCATCAACCGTTTCCTGGTAAACTCCCCTGGCCTTGAGCACCAGGTCGATCAGCTCCCGCACCGCCCCCTGGCCTCCGGCTTTGCGGGTGCAGTAAAGCGCGGCGGCAGCCACCTCGGGCATGGCATTGGCCACTGCCACCGGCAGGCCGACCCTGGTCATCAGCGGCAGGTCGATCAGGTCATCGCCGATGTAAGCCATCCGCTCCGGGGATATGCCTTGGCGGTCGATGATAGCCTCGAGCACCGGTATCTTGTGCACGCAGCCGAAATGCATCTCGGCCACCGGGAAGCGCGACATGCGGATCCGCGCGGCCGGTACATCCCGGCCGGAGATCACCGCCAGGCCGATCCCCGCCACCCCGCAAAGGGTGAGTCCCATGGCATCCTGCACGCTGAAGCGGAGGAACTGCTCCCCGTTGTCCAACTGGTAGGTGCAGCCGTCGGTCAACACCCCGTCCACGTCCATCACGATCATCTCCACCCGGCCGGCCGCGGCCGCTACTGTCTCGCTCACTTCCAGGTCTCCGTATAACATCATCAGATCAATTTCCTGTCCCTGACATAATCGGCCAGCTCCACCAGCCGGGGCAGCAGCTCGCCTGCCTGCTCCAGGCTGAGCTGGGTCTCCCGGTCGCTGAGGGCGCGCTCCGGCTCCGGGTGGACCTCGAGGAACAGGCCGTCCACCCCGGCGGCCACTGCAGCCCGGGCCAGGGGCCCCACGAACCTGCGCTGCCCCCCGGAGGAGCCGCCGGCTCCGCCGGGCTGCTGCACGCTGTGGGTGGCATCGAAAACCACCGGGCAGCCACAGTCAGCCATGCGTGCAATCGCCCGGAAATCAACCACCAGGTCGCCGTAGCCGAAAAAGCTCCCCCGCTCGGTAAGCATCACCCGGGTCCCGCCTGCAGCGCGCGCTTTCTTGACTGCGGCACACATCAGGCCGGGGTCCATGAACTGGCCTTTCTTGATATTCACCACCCGGC
>JAFGTO010000588.1 GCA_016934095.1 Candidatus Glassiibacteriota bacterium | reverse complement strand
CCGCCCGAGGTCTTGCCCACCACCTCCACCACCTCCTTGCCCACCAGGTGCCGCACCCAGTTGATCGGGTGGCAGCCGATGTGGAAAAGGGCCCCTCCGCCGCAGTACTTAAGCTTCTTCGCGTACTCGCTATGGCTGCCTGAGTGCACCTCCTTGGCCTTGACATAGAGCAGCCGGCCCAGGGCGCCCTCGGCCACCACCTCCTCGGCCCTTTTCAGGATCGGGGAGAAACACCAGTCCTCTGCGTACATCAACCTGACCCCGGCGGAGTCGGCCGCCTGGACCATGGCCCGGCCATCCTCCAGGGTGGTGGCCAGCGGCTTCTCGCAGATTATGTCCTTGCCTGCGGCGGCCGCAGCCTCGACCACCGGCCGGTGGATGAAAGTGGGCGTACAGACACTGACCACATCCACTTCAGGGTCGCTGCAGAGGGCCTTGAAATCATCGGTGCGGCGCTCCACTGACCAGCGCTCGCAGAACCGGTCCAGCTTGTCGATGCCGCAGGCCATGGTGATCCGTGCATCACGGCAGCGCACCAGTGCATCGGCGTGAAGCTCGGCTGCAAAGCCGGTACCTACTATTCCCACTCGAATCGGAAGGTCCATCGTTCATTGCTCCTTTGGTGTTTTTTGAAAAAAACCACCTGCTGAGAGAAAACTTATTTTTTCGCTTCCAGAGAGACAGCCTCGATCGAGAAACCGTTCAGGTCCAGGGAAAAACCGCCGCCGGCCAGCTTTTTCAGCGGCGCGAGCCTGCTGTCCTCGGCCAGGCTGATCCCTGCGGCCGAACCGAGCCGGATTATGGCCGGTTTGACCTCGAGCCTGGTGTCGCTGTCCAGCATCTCAGCGCAGTGCAGGATGAAAGTGTTGTCGTAGCAGCTCTTCTTCAGCCCGCTGACCACTACCGCGGGGTTGTCCGCGGACAGGAAAGCGCCCTGCACGGGCAGGCGCGCACCCCCGGCGGAGAGCCTCTCGGTGGCCAGCAGGGGCTGGCTCACTTCCCAGCCGAATGACGGGGCATTGGCGGCTTTCCAGTCCCCCCGGTGGCCCCTGAGCACGAAGCGCCATTGGTGAGGGCTGCGCAGCACGGTGTTGGCCAGGGGGTGCTGGACATACAGCGGGACCCTGATAGTGGCCTGGTCCAGCACCAGCAGCTCGGTCTGGCTCTGCTCGTAGGCCAGGGCCACCCCGTAATCGCCTCCCGGCTCATAGCAGTCGAGCCATTTGACTATGTTGACTGCATTGGGCAGCCCGCCGAAACCGGTGAAGTAGGAAACATAGCCCCGACCCGGAGACCGGCGGCTGAAATTCAGGCTCAGCGGAAAATGCTCCCTGGTGCGGCCCGGCACGTAGGGCACTGCGCCGAAAGGCACCCCGCAGGTGAGCCGGGCATCCTCCAGGGCGAACTCCACAGGGCAGGAGTTCGGCCCGGCCGCCAGGATCTCCGGCCCCCGCAGGGCCAGCTTCTGGTATTCATGGGGCAGGAAGACCCTGACCAGCTCATCCATGAAACCCCTGTCCTCGGCCCTGACCTCCAGGTCCACCAGGTCCAGCCCGGGGTACAGGCGGACTGTCAGGCTCTTGTCCTGGTAGTAGAGGGTACGGGAGGCGAAGGCCGGGGTAACCCTGCCGGTGTCCATCATGAAAGCCCCGTCCAGGCGCAGGAAACCCGGCTTGACCATCTGCCGCCCGTTCTTCTTGTCGAAGACCGAGCGGATACCCAGCACCGGGTCGAAGACCACCCGGTAGAGCTCGTTCTCCAGGGTGTCCCCTGCGGCCGAGAGACCGGACGGAGCGGTTTCCGGCGGGCTTTCCAGTTCCTCCAGGTAGTAGGTCCTGTAGCCCAGGCCGGGCACTTCCCGGGCGATGAAATGGATGGTGCGTCCCGCCCGGTTCGGGGTTTCCCCCCAGGCGGTCTGTTGCTCGCCGCCGCCGGCTGCCTGTACCCGGAAACCCCCGGCCCTGGTGGCTATCTGCACTTTCACCGGGTAGCTGCGGGTCCAGTTGACCGGGTTGAAGACCACCAGGGACCTTCTGCCCGGCTCGGTTTCGACCGCAGCGGCCATGGTCTCGAGCTCGCGCTCCAGCAGGTGGCGCGCCTCGAGGTGGGCCTGGTAAAGCGCCTCCGCCTTGAACCCATCTGTATCGGTGCCGGCCAGCCAGTTGTGGTCGGCCGGCCAGAGCAGTCCCTCCCAGGCCCGGTCGATCTCGCCTGCGGGGTAAGAGGAAAGCCCCAGCATGCTGTTGACAGAGGCCAGCTTCTCAGCGGCCAGCAGGTCGGAGACAGTCCTGGCCAGGTAGAACCTGCCCCGCTCGAAAAACCGTCCGCTCCAGACCCAGGGCCTGGCCTGGCCGGTGAACTTCTCCAGGCGGATCGCGGTCTTCCGGGCCTCGAAGGCCCGGACAAACTCATCCACCGTGCCCCAGCGCAGGGTGGTGGAGTCCGCGTACGGACTGCCCTGGTTCCAGGCGGCGATCGAGTCGTTGAGCACCTCTATTTTGGCGGGACTCAGTCCGTGGTCCTCATCCCCGTGCACCAGCTTGAGGCCCACCGCCTGCTCCTCCGGGCTGTAATGCCTGGCGAAGCGGTCAAGGCTGGTCCTCCAGGGTCCGAACTCATCATTGTACCAGCCCCAGGCCACGCAGAGCATCGAGTAATGCTCCTTGCCCACGTAGCCGATCACCCCGCTGCCATCCAGGCCCACGTATTCATAGACCCCCCCGCGCAGGGCGGTCTCGGCTTCCAGGGCCAGGCCCTCAGGGGCATGGTATTTCTGGTAGTCCGGGCTGTGGTAGTTGTAGTGCAGCAGGACCATTTTCACCCCGGACTTGGCCAGCACCTGGGCGTACTGGGGAGTGATACTGGGCACGTCCAGCAGGTGGCACCAGACCGGCCGGTAGCCGAAGTTCTTTTTCAGGTAGGCCACCGAGTAGGCGCACTGCCTGATCAGGTACTCGCCCGGAGTCCAGTCCGGCTCGTAGTCCACCCACTGCGCCGGGAAAACCATCCTGCCCTGGCCGACAAACTTCCTGATCCTCTGCCGCTGCCCGGGGTAGTATTCGAGGAAGTCCTTGAGGTTGTAGAGGTTGCCCCAGTTGATAGCAAGCTGCGGATGCTCCTCCAGCAGGTCCAGGTAACCCAGCATCTTTTCGCGGTAGTCGTGCATCATGGTCCGGTAATCATCCAGGAAGCCGATGTCCTGGTGGATCCCGGTAACCGCCAGCAGCTCCCGCCTGCCGCCTGCCATCGCCGGGCCTGGCGCGATCCACTGCCAGCCCAATAAGACCACCAGCGCAGCGGCAGGCCATGTCCTGAGATTGCCGTTACGGGTACCCATCAGATTCTCCT
>JAFGTO010000587.1 GCA_016934095.1 Candidatus Glassiibacteriota bacterium | reverse complement strand
GGCTGCCCCAGTCCATCGACACCATGCCCAGCGCCGGCACCACCGCCCCGGCAACCGGGGCCGGGACTCTGGCCCTCGGCCTGGCAGAGACCCTGGCCGGGCTGGTGCTGGGCTACGCAGTGGACCGGGATGCAGTGCTCAGCCTCGATTTCACCGGCGGCTACTGCGACATGAAAAGCCTGCTGTTCCCCTATGCCGGCCCGGACCGCCTGGCCTTGCTCGGCGGCCGCATCCAGTTGCTCAGGGACTTCTACGGGATCACCTGCGGGGTGCACGGCGGCAAGACCAACGCCTGCGAGCCGGGTTTCCAGGCGGGCATGGAAAAGGCTTCCTCCACCCTGTTCCCCCTGCTCTGCGGCGCCTCGGGTATCGGTACCATCGGCCAGGTCGAGTCCGGGATCACTTACAGCCCGGTCCAGCTCGTGCTGGATGCCGAGTGCGTGCGAGCCACCCGCAGGACCCTGGCCGGCTTCGAGGTCAGCCCGGAAACCCTGGGCCTGGAGGCGGTCCGCCGGGTCGGGCCGGAGGGCAACTTCATCGCCGACCCGCATACCGCCATGCACTTCCGGCGCGAGTTCTGGCTCAGCGAGCTCACCGAGTGCCTGAGCTGGGAAAGCTACAGCAGCAGGCAAGTCCGGGGAATGGAGCGCCTGGCCGAAGAGCGCGCCCGCCAGCTCATGGAGCAGCCGCTGGAGCCGGTGCTGGATGACCACCAGCTAGCGGAAATCGACCGCATCGTGGCGCACGCCGAAATGAAGCTGAAGCACTCAGGGTGAGCAGTCCCTTCCTGCCGGCTTTCCCGCTGAAAAACATTGCCAAAACAGCAATTTTTTACTATTTAGAGGGGCGTTGAAATAATACCTCAACGCTCCGTGCTGAAATTTATTGCGCCGTGGGCTGTCAAGGGCAAGGCAAGCCGTTTCCAATGTAACTGTAATAATTCAAATATTTTATGCGATCAATGCTCTCTTGCCTTATGTTTTTGCCCCAAGAGTGGAAACGGCCCTTGACAGCCTTTATTCCCGAAACCCTTAAATTTTTCAAGACGCTTTAAGAGGGGCGTTGAAATAATACCTCAACGCCCTGTGTTGAAATCTGTTGCGTCATGGGCTTATCAAGGCCAGGAAAAATGGTTCACACGAAAATCCCCTGGAGAGGGGTGTCCGCATAGCGGACCGGGTGTGTAACCAAGGGTTGTCATTTCTCGTTATGTCTCCCGTGCGGGCACGGGAGTTTTTGGAATTCCTGCAATCTCCGGATGGCAAACAAAGTCATTACAGTGTTTTTTAATTCCAGATAAGGAATGATCAATGCCGGAATCCTACGTCTTTACCTCCGAATCGGTTACCGAGGGCCATCCCGACAAGGTCTGCGACAAGATCAGCGACAGCGTGCTGGATGCGGCCAAGACCCTCGATCCCCAAAACCGCGTAGCCTGCGAGACCCTCGTTACCGAGGGGCTGGTGGTGATCACCGGCGAGGTCAGCGAGGCCTGCCTGCACAAGCTGGATTTCGAAAAGATCGCCCGCGGGGCGATCCGCAGGATCGGCTATACCGACCCTGCCCTGGGTTTCGATGCCGAAGGGGTGAATGTCGAGGTGCGGATGAAACCCCAGAGCGCGGACATCTCGGTGGGTGTCAGCGGCCAGGGCCTGTTCAAGGAGATGGGCGCCGGGGACCAGGGCATGATGTTCGGCTATGCCACCAACGAGGGCAGCAAGGCCGGTATCGACACTCAGTTGATGCCCGTGCCGATCTTCCTGGCCCACCTGCTGAGCAGGAGGCTGGCCGAGGTGCGAAAGCAGGGGACCCTGCCCAAGCTGCTGCCGGATGGCAAGACCCAGGTATCGGTCAAGTACCACGGCGGCCAGCCGGTCTCGATCCGCAACGTGGTGGTGAGCTGCCACCACCGCAAGGAATACAAGCTCGCCGACCTCAGGGCCGATGTGCTCGAGCAGGTGGTGATCCCCGTGCTGGCCCCCACCGGCCTGATCGATGAGCAGGAGCTGCGGGTCGAGAAGGACAATATCTCCAGCCGCATGGTCTATATCAACCCCACCGGGATTTTCAGCGAGGGCGGGCCCAAGGCGGATGCCGGCCTTACCGGGCGCAAGATCATCGTGGACACTTACGGCGGCATGGGCCGCCACGGCGGCGGCGCTTTCTCCGGCAAGGACCCCTCCAAGGTCGACCGCAGCGCGGCCTACATGGCCCGCTACGTGGCCAAGAACGTGGTGGCCGCCGGGCTGGCCGATGACTGCGAGGTGCAGATCGCCTATGCCATCGGCGTGGCCGAGCCGGTGTCGGTCTACGTGGACGCTTTCAACCCGCAGTACCCGGCCGCCGAGCTCAGCGCGGCGGTGCGCAAGGTCTTCCCGCTCAAGCCGGCCGAGATTATCAGCCACCTCGACCTGCTGCGCCCGATCTATGAGCCCACCGCGGCCTACGGGCATTTCGGCAGGACCGAGGAGACTTTCACCTGGGAAAAGACCGACAAGACCGAAGAGCTGATCAAAGCGCTCGAAAAATAATTGTGTCCCCCTGAGATAACCGGGCCGGGCTGTCGGCCCGGGACCGCTGCACGGCCACGCCGTGCCCTCGGCGGTTCATCATTCCGGGAAACTCCCTGACATGGACAAGCGGAAAGTACTGGTAACCAGCGCACTGCCCTATGCCAACGGGCCCATCCACCTGGGCCACCTGGCCGGGGCCTACCTGCCGGCGGACATCTTCGCGCGCTACTGCCGCCTGCTGGGCCGGGACGTGATCTATATCTGCGGCACGGACGAGCACGGGGTGCCGATCACCCTGACCGCCGACAGGGAGGGGGTCAGCCCCCAGGAAGTGGTGGACCGCTGGTTCGTGCACATCCGCGACAGCTTCGCCGGGGCCGGCATCTCTTTCGACCATTTCAGCCGCACCAGCCTGCCGGTCCACCACCGCACCAGCCAGGACTTCTTCCTTAAAATCCACGAGCAGGGCCTGCTGGTAAAGAAGACCGAACGCCAGCTCTACTGCGCCCGCTGTGCCCGTTTCCTGCCAGACCGCTATGTCGAGGGCACCTGCCACAACTGCCGCACCGAGGGCGCCAAGGGCGACCAGTGCGAGAGCTGCGGCAAGCCGATCGACCCGCTGCTGCTGATCGATCCGCTGTGCAAGCTCTGCGGCTCGGTCCCCGAGGCCCGCGAGACCGAGCACTGGTACATGCCCCTGGACCGCTTCCAGCCGTGGCTCGAAGAATGGTTCAGCCGGCCGGACAAGCAGGGCTGGAAGGAAAACGTGCTCTCTTTCTGCCGGGGCTACCTGGCGGAGGGGCTCAAGGAGCGCGCCGTGACCCGCGACCTGGACTGGGGCGTGCCCGTGCCGCTGTCCGGCACAGCGGGCAAGGTGCTCTATGTCTGGTTCGATGCGCCGATCGGCTATATCAGCTCGACCAAGGAATGGGCCGAGCAGCAGGGTGCGCCCGAACGCTGGAAAGACTACTGGTGCGACACTGAGAACACCCGCCTGGTGCACTTCATCGGCAAGGACAACATCTTCTTCCACGCCCTGATGTTCCCGGCCATGCTGAAGGCCTACAACGACAACCCCTCGGCAGAGGTCCAATGGGTGCTCCCGGATAACGTGCCGGCCAACGAGTACCTCAACCTGGAGGGCCTGAAATTCTCCACCAGCCGCAATTTCGCGGTCTGGCTGGCCGACTACCTGGAGCGCTTCGAGCCGGACCCGCTGCGCTACTACCTCTGCTCCAACATGCCGGAGACCAGGGACACGGACTTCAACCTCAAGGAGTTCCAGGCCCACAACAACAACGAGCTGGCGGACACGGTGGGCAACTTTATCAACCGCACCCTGACTTTCGTGGAGCGCTATTTCGACGGCCGGGTGCCGGAGCGCGGCGTGCCGGACGACCTGGACCGCGAGATGCTGGAGCGCCTGGCCGCAGCCGGCCCTGCAGTGGGCGGGTGCATCGATACTTTCCGCTTCCGGGCCGCTGCCGACACTTTCGGAGAGTTCGCCAGGTTCTGCAACAAGTATTTCAATGACAAGGCCCCCTGGCAGAGCCGCAAGGACGACCCCGCGGCCTGCGCCTCCACGCTCAACCTCTGCGTGCAGGCCTGCTACGCGCTCTCGGTGGCCATGTGGCCGGTCATGCCGTTCTCGGCAGAGAAGCTCTGGGCCCAGCTCGGCGTACCCGAAGACTGGCGCAGCCACCCCTGGGACCAGGATTTCTCGGCGGCCCTGCCAGCCGGGCACAGCCTCGGCAAGGTGGAGGTGCTTTTCCCCAAGGTCGAGGACTCGCTGATCGAGGCACAGAGCGCTTCTTTGGGCAAGAGCCGGGCGGGCGGGACCCGCAGGGAGGAAACTCAGATGGAGACGATCGACATCGGGCAGTTCGGCAAAGTGGACATCCGGGTGGCCCTGGTCAGGGCGGCGGAGGAGGTGCCCAGGAGCAGGAGCCTGATCAGGCTGGAGTTGGACCTGGGTGAGCTGGGCAGTCGCACCGTGGCCGCGGGGATCAAGGGGCATTACGAGCCGGCGGAGCTGGTGGGCAGGAAGGTCCTGGTGGCGGCCAACCTCGAGCCGCGCAAGGTGATGGGCATCGAGAGCCAGGGCATGGTCCTGGCCGCGGTGCACGGCGAGAGCCTGAGCCTCTGCACCCTGGACAGCAAGTTCGACCTGCCTCCCGGCACCAGGATAAGTTAAAGACTTCTTTTAATTGATCAACGATAAGACCGGCGGGAGTTAATGCTTCCGCCGTTTTTTTATTTGTATGGCATTACCCGGGGGCTTGACACGGCTGCGAAGAAAATTTATATTAGAAATATAGTATTACCTCTTACTCAATTATTCCGTTGCATTAATATACTGCTTAAAAAGGCCCTGCCATAGGAAAAAATAAAAAGGGCTCAGACCGCTGCCAGCCTCCAAGACAGGTCGCGGTAAGAGCCCCTCACGGCAATCCCCTTGGGGACCGCCTGCTTAATATATAACATGGTCCCCCGGGGATTGTCAACCTTCGCTCACCGGGCGCCGGAGCAGCGCCGGCGGAAAGGAGGTTGGCATGATCTAGGATCAAGCGCAGGTTGATCAAGTTTGCTTGTAAACGCTAATCCATCCCGGGAGAACCAATGCTTGTACGAAAAGCAACAATAATGGCGACTATGGTTATCACTTTTCTTGGAGCAAGTGTGCTGAACGCTTCAAGGATAATGACCAATTTTTTCCCCTTTTCACACCCTAAAGAAACCGAAGACCCCCACGTGTACGATGAAATGATGTATTACGGATACTGGGGAGGGTGCCAGTTGACCAATGTCCCAATAATCTACCTGGCTTCACATTCATCTGATCTTATCAACGCCCCGAACGAAACTGCATGGTGGAACGAGATATATCAGGTTATCGATGAGACCTGCTACAGTATCAGGTACAACCCGCAGGACTATCCGCCTAGAGATCCACGGACAAATAACATGTATAAGAAGATCTTCATGAACTGGAGCTCCAACCTCATCTACGAGAAGTTCGTAGTGGATTATATTAACGAGGAGAACATGGACAGTCCAGCCAGGGACCTGGCCATAGAAGCTACAGCCAGGATCATTTATTGCCTGGATACTCTTGCGAGAGGCCTGTATAAATTGAATTCAACCGATACCGTGATCCACCAGGTCTGCGAGGAGATAAACTACCAGTGGAGAGGTGGCATCGATGGACAAGGTTTTCTCAAGTTCACCGGCGGAGATTCCGCAGAAGCAGCCTCAATGTTTTTTACGGTAATGGATTCAATAGCCGAGGTAGTGGAGTACCTTTCACCGGACAGGTGTGTAACCGCCGTCGAGTGGCATTATATACATGATCCTAAACACGCGGATAAGTACGAGAATTGTCCCGATTTCAGATCTGGAGCCATCGATGGAATGCCGCACATCGGTATCTATTTCATGGCTGTAACCAGCTCACCACCGGAGTATGACCTGAAAGAAATAAACGAGGCAGACCTTGGCTCAAGGAAACTGGGTATAAGGTATTCGTGGGTAAACGACAGGGCGGATTTTGACATGCAGGTAAATGCTCTGAAAAACATCGAGTACTGGGTCCCGAACGCT
>JAFGTO010000586.1 GCA_016934095.1 Candidatus Glassiibacteriota bacterium | reverse complement strand
GCGTGCCCAACATCTATGCAGTCAACCTGCAGGGCGAAGGCTCCCAGCTTACCAATTTCTTTAACGGCCTGTTCGGTTTCGACTGGACAGCCAACGACTCCGGCTTCTGTTTCACCGCCCTGGACAGCTACACCCTGGGCATCTATTCCATAGCCGTCCCCGGGACCGGGATCGACACGGTCAGGCTCGACCGCGAGACCCGGGCCGTGCAGTGGGAATGGGAGGATTACCGGGAGCACGTCGAGAGCCGCAAGGCTGAGCAGAGGCCCTACAAACGCGATTTCACCCTGGATTTCGCTTACGGCATGGTGGGATACGACCCCTCGCCCTATTACGGCGGGGGATTCGGGCAGGCCCTGCTGATGTTTTCGGACCTGATGAGCGATGAGCTGATCCTGGTGGCGGCGGGCAACTCGGCTACCTCGACCGCCGATTTCTGGGAGAGTTTCAGCGGCTATGTCACCTATTACAACCGCAAGAGCCGGCTGAACTACGGCTACGGGGCATTCCGCTTCGCCGGCCGGTTCATCGATTTCCGCAGGGACGAGCTGTTCTACGAGCGGGACCACGGGATCTACGGCCTGTTGAGCTACCCGCTCTCCAAGTACCTCAGGATCGAGACCAGCATGGGGTTCATGAAGAGCTACCGGGATGATTATTTCCTTAATTTCATCCGGGATTCCTACCTGGTCACCAACTCGGTCTCGCTGATCAAGGACACCTCGCTGTTTACTCAATACGGGCCTGTCGACGGCGAGCGGATCCACCTGGGGATGGCCCTCACCACGGATATCAGCGAGGGCCGGACAGATAACATTTCACTGTTGCTGGATTTCAGGAAATACTTTAGATTAACTACTTACAGCTCCTATGCTGTCCGCCTGCAGGCCCGCTACAGCGGCGGCAGGATACCTTACCGCTACATCATGGGCGGGAGCTGGACACTGCGCGGCTACGGCCGCTGGTCGATCATCGGCTCGCGCAGCCTCCTGTTCAACCAGGAGCTGCGGTTTCCCCTCTGGCACCGCCTGGATGTTCACCTGGGGATCGGCAGGCTGCCGCTGCCGGGGATCGAGGGAGCGCTGTTTTTCGATGTGGGCAACGCCTGGGAAAAAGGGGAGGATTATCCGGGGATGCTGGCCAGCACGGGTGCGGGGCTGAGGATGAGCCTGGGCGGCCCGCTGGTCTTGCGGCTGGACAGGGCGCGGCGGATTGTCTGGCTGAAAGAAGCGGCAGACAAGATCAGGTTCCGCCAGAAATATTATACCAACTTTTTCTTTGGTTTCGATTACTGAATGAGAATACGCTGTCCCAAGTGCAGACGTCATTTCGAATACGACACTTCCTCAGGCCCTGCGCGCTGCCCTTTCCAGGACTGCGACTGGTCGGTGGAGCCGACCTCCGGGAAAGGCGCCGACCCGGACCAGGGGAGGACGGAGAGCCTGTCTGCTGCTATCTCGCCTCTGCCGGAGGCCCCCGCTGAAGAACTCCCGGGCCGTCTCGTACCCCTGGACCGGACCCTGCCCGCAGCTTATCAAGACTCGAAGTCGGTACCCAAAGTCAGCTTTGTCCGCTGCCCCTATTGTACCGCGCGTATCCCGGAGTACCTGGAGTCCTGTCCGGCCTGCGGCGCCGACCTGCTCTCCGGCCACCAGCAGCAGCGCGGGCTGCGGGCCCTTTTCCACCTGTCCGGGGACCTCACTTTCACCCCTAAGATGGTGGTTTTCCTTTTCGTAGCCACCCTGGCCGCCTTTCTGACTTTCACCTGGCTTTTGTCCGGCAGGCGGCCGGAGGATGACCGGGTCGCCCGGCTGGACCTGATGGCCGGCTCCGGGGAATTCGAAAACCAGTCCCGGGGAGTGGAATTCTCCCGGTTGAAAAAAGAGTTCCTGGACCCGGCCAGCACCGGGTTCCGCAAGGATGCGGTCCGTCAGGAGTTTTTAGGCAAGCGCGTGATCTGGACCGGCCTGGTCAAGGAGATCAGGAGCGCGGAAGGCCAGACCCGGGTGGACCTGGTGATGGAGCAGCCGGAATCGCGCAGCTTTGTCACCATGCTGGCCCTGCCGATCGAAAAAAACAGGAGGCTGATCACCGAGCTCGGGCGAGGGCAGCGGGTCCTCTTCTCCGGCAAGATCCAGGATTTCGACACCGGCGGGTCCACCGAGGCTTTCGACTACTTCCGGGTGGTGCTCAACGACGGGATAATCCTGCAGTAACCCGGCCGCTGCGCCGGCGGTCCTGTTTTTATGCAACCGCTCACTTCAAGTCTCGCACCCGCCGCATGAACTGATACTTGACCGGTAACAACTGTTACCGGTCCCGGGACTCTGTTCCAGGAAGGTATGTCATGTCGCCTGAAAGACCCAGCTCAATCAAACCGGCCAGGGAGAAGGTTGTCCCGCTCGGGGCCCTGCTGGCAGAGCTCGAGCCGCTGCGCGCCGCGGGCCGCAGGGTAGTGTTTACCAACGGCTGTTTCGACATCCTGCATCCCGGGCATATCCTTTACATGGAGGATGCCCGCAATTGCGGGGACCTGCTGGTGGTGGGCCTGAACTCGGATGATTCGGTCAGGCGGCTCAAGGGTCCGACCCGGCCGCTCAATCCCCAGGAGGACCGCGCAGTCCAGCTCGCCGGCCTGGCCAGCGTGGACTACGTGGTCTATTTCACCGAGGACACCCCGCTGGACCTGATCAGGGCGGTCAAGCCGGACGTGCTGGTCAAGGGCGGCGACTGGACTGTCGAGAACATTGTCGGGGCGGATTTCGTGATGGCCGGCGGGGGAAAGGTCCATTCGCTGCCTTTCCGCCAGGGCTATTCCACCACCGGCCTGATCGAGAAGATCCGGACGCTCAAGGCGGAAGACTTCTGAAGGCGGAAAGCTCCGGCCGGGAAAAGGCGCGATTTTTGCATGAATAAAATGTAAGATTTTTTCCGGTGTCTATCGCTGATAACGACTGTCGCAGGTGCGCGGAGTCCCGTGCCCCTGCCTTCCCAAGGCCCTGCCGCTCGCCCGGATATCTTGTCTGCCGATATATTCGCTGAGCACGCCAAAACAAACGGCCTGCACCTTTGCGCCTCATCGCCCGTTCTGCGGAGAAGGCATGTACCGTTTCCATAGATATATCTCCCTGGTCTTCCTGCTGGGTCTGGCCACCGCTGCCCGGGCGCAGAAGATCGCCCCGGGTCTCGAAGCCAGGCTCGCCCTCGTGCCTGAGGATTCGGCGATCACGGTGCTGGTCAGGCCGGCCCTGG
>JAFGTO010000585.1 GCA_016934095.1 Candidatus Glassiibacteriota bacterium | reverse complement strand
GTTTGACGAACCTGACGTTCGACGCGCAACGCGAGCCGGGTTGACAGCTAGTTCCTGTGTTCCTCTTCCGCGCCCGGGGTTGCGAGGCTACCCGTTTACACACCCCGCCTGCGAACCTGACGTTCGACGCGCAACTCGCAAACCTGACGTTTGACGCTCAGCGCGGAATACCTATTTTGCGGACCCGGTATAGGCAGTCCGCGGGAATGGCTTCGAGGCAGCAGGATGACACACCCCGCCTGCCTCCGGCAGGCACCCCTCTTGGTAGAGGGGATTTTTTTCGTCCGCGGGCAGGCTCCGAAGCTGCCCGGGCACGCCTGCGGCATTGTTTTCTATTGTAGGGACGGTTCGCGAACCGCCCCTACCTGCAAAAATCTTCTTTTGCCAGAAGCAGACCGGCATCGAAGCTGCCCGGGCACGGGCATAAAGACATCGTATTCCATTGTAGGGGCAGACCCCTGTGTCTGCCCGCTTATATTAATTGATCATAGGGCGCACACAGGGGTGCGCCCATACGACGAACCTGATCAATTCAATATTCATGATTAATCCCGGATAATGGGTGGCGGGGCCTCTGTGCCCCTGTTCTCGTCAATCCATCGGCAGGCAATTTCCTTCCCTGATATCAGCTTCCGTGTTATATTTTCCAATCTTTTTCAGGCAATACACACCCTTATTCCAGGGGAGGCATCCCATGCTCCGGTGGCTGAGAGTATTCCCGCTTATCCTGTCGCTGTGCATCCTGCCTGTCCTTTGCCTGCCGGGTATCGCCGCCGCCAGGATCGAGGCAGGCGCCGGCCTTTCCCTGGCCTGGCCCCAGGGCGAGTTCAAGGACGAGGTAAATTTCGCCTGGGGCGGCGGGGCGCGCCTGGGCTGGAGCTTCAACGACCAGGCTGCAGGCGGGGTCTCCCTGTTTTTCGACCTGAGCTACCTGAACTACGGCCGCGAAAGGCGGGTCGAGCCGTTCAGCTACACCATCCCCGATGTGGTGGTGGACGTGGTCACCGACAACCACATGGTCCTGGCCAGCCCGGGGGTCCAGGTCGGCTTGCGCAGGGGCTGGATCAGGCCCTACGGCGAGTTCTACGGAGGCTTCACCTATATCGCCACCACCACCAAGATCGAAAACCGCGGGCTTATTGGAGAGGAGATCGCCAGCTCCACCAATTTCTCGGACTGGACCTACAACGTGGGGTTCGGCGGCGGGATCCAGGTGCCCCTCTGGCAGCGCAAAGCCCCGGCCCCGGAAACCATCCGGGAAATACGCCTGAGCGAAGCCCTCCTGGACCTCAAGTTCGGCTACAAGAAAGGCGGGGATGCCCTGTACCTGAAAAAGGGATCCATCGGGCGGGGTGATTCCGGCCAGGTCCGGTACGACTACAGACAGTCTTCGACCGACCTTTTCCTGGTAAGAATCGGCGTTTCTTTCAGGTTTTAGCCCGGTCTGATCGATAACCAACAAAGGTCGGCAGTCAATGAGCGAAACCGGCACAGAGGCCCGTACCCTGGGATATTCCCCAGGTCTGGCAGCCCCTGAAGCAGATTACCCTGATGAGCGCCGGGTGATCGTTTTCACCGGCCTGGGCCACGGCATGATGCACGTTTTCGAGCTGCTCTATGCCGGAGTGCTGCCGCTGCTGATCCTCCAGTTCGACCTCACCCTGACCCAGGCCGGCATGCTGGTCTTTCCCAACCTGCTGATGCTGGGCCTGGGCAGCCTGCCCGCCGGCCTGCTCGCCGACCGCTGGGACTCCCAGAGGGTCTTCCTGCTGTTTTTTTTCGGCACCTCCCTGGCAACCGGCCTGGTGGGGTTCTGCCGCACCACCTGGCAGCTTGCCGCCGCTTTCGGCCTGATGGGCCTATGCGCCAGCATGTACCACCCCACCGGCCTGGCCATGATCTCGCTGGGAGTACGCAGGCAGGGGCTGGTCATGGGCCTGCACGGGGTGTTCGGCAGCCTGGGCCTGGCGATTTCGCCTTTCCTGGCGGGATTTTTCGGCGAGATGCTCGGCTGGCAGTGGGCCTTCTTCATCCCCGCCGCCGTGGGCCTGGTGATCGGTTTCGGCCTGCTCTTCTTCCCTATCAAGTCCCTGAGCCGCAGCAGCCTGGCCGCCCGCCGAAACGACCACCCTCCGCCCGACACCCCCGGCACCCGCCGGGTGCTGATCTGGCTCTATGCAGTCATGCTGGTCACCGGCTTTGTCTACCGCGGCCTGATGACTTACCTGCCCAAGTATATCGGCGACAGGCTCCAGGTAAGCTGGATCACCTCGGCCGTGGTGGTGGGCGGGCTGTTTGTCTCGCTGATCCTGGTGGTGGGCGGAGTCGGGCAGATCTGGGGCGGGCACATGAGCGACCGCCGCGACCCGTTCAGGGTCTACGTGCGCCTGGTGCCTTTCCTCATGCCGCTGCTGCTGGCCACCTCCCTGCTCAAGGGCTACCCCATGGTCCTGGGCCTCTGTGTCTTCCAGTTCTTTTTCTTCGCCACCCAGCCCATGGAAAACCAGATGCTGGCCGCGGCCACCCCGGCCCATTACCGCAGCACCGGCTACGGGATCAAGTTCGGCCTGAACCTGGGCGTGGGCTCCCTGGCCGCCCCGCTCTGCGGCTTGATCGGCGACATGTTCGGCATGGACTGGATCTTCTACACCCTGTCCCTGGTGCTGCTGCTCACCGCCGCCGGCGCAGTGATGATGCGCCGCGCCTACCTGAAAATGCCGGCGGGCCTCTGACCTCCGGCCGTCCTCACGCATATCATATCAAACGCTAACGGGAATCTGCGTACTTTCCGGGACTTCGTAATTTTTTTTATTCAATTCTTCTCTTGACATAAGCGTTTTCCTTATAGTAATATAATACAATTGCATCATAGACCCAGCGAAGGCAGAGGCTCCCTTTACGCGAAAAGCCAGCCATGACCCACCCATCCAGCCCGCGGGCCTGCAGGCGCAGGCCGGCGCTTCATTTGCCGCCCTGGTGCCTTGCGGCCTTCCTTTGCCTGGGCGCCGCCTCACTTGCAGCATCCCCTGCAGCCGCTCCAGGGGACAGGCCCGGAAAAGCCGGAGACGTGCTGCCGGCCTCGGTTCCCGTGATCAGGGAGGACTTCAACAAGGACTGGAGAGTCAACCTGGAAGACATCGTCATTTATTTCATTTAACCATTGACAGCACGGAGGCCCTGGCTGCAGACGAGACCCTTTTCGAGCGGATGGACTACCGACAGAACGGAGTCCTGGATTCAGTGGATACGGAGAAATTCATCAAGGCGGTGTTGCACACGAATATAATACCCCTGTTCTACTCCCCGACCCTGGTCCTGCCGGAGATCATCGTTTTTATGAACGACAGGGTCAGGGCCGCGGCCCGCAGCCAGATGGAATGGATCGAGGCCGC
>JAFGTO010000584.1 GCA_016934095.1 Candidatus Glassiibacteriota bacterium | reverse complement strand
GCTCGAGTGAAGCCGGCTTGCGGACTTCTCTCCCCTCGCTGAAAGATAAGGCTGAAAAAAACCGTGTGGCCGCCGGTCGAGCTGCTATTATTCGCCGCCGGCGGCTTAGTACATTCATTTCAAACCGGAGGTAGGAGATGACTGGTTATTTGGCTCCCCTGTTTTTCCTGGTGGCGGCTTTCCTGATGCTGCTCTCGAGCATGATCAAGATAGTCAAGGAGTACGAGCGCGGCGTGATCTTCCGCCTGGGCCGCCTGCTGCCCGAGCCCAAGGGTCCGGGGCTGATAGTCCTGATCCCGATGGTGGACCGCATGGTGCGAATCAGCCTGCGCACCGTGGCCATGGACGTGCCGCCGCAGGATGTGATCACCAGGGACAACGTTTCGGTCAAGGTCAATGCGGTGATCTATTTTCGGGTGATGGAACCGCGCAAGGCGGTGGTGGAGGTGGAAGACTACATGTACGCCACCAGCCAGATGGCCCAGACCACCCTGCGCAGCGTGCTGGGCCAGGCGGAGCTGGATGAGCTGCTGGCCGAGCGGGAGAAGATCAACGAAAAGCTGCAGGTCATCCTCGACGAGCACACCGACCCCTGGGGGATCAAAGTCTCCACCGTGGAGATCAAGCATGTCGACCTGCCCCAGGAAATGCAGCGCGCCATGGCCCGTCAGGCCGAAGCCGAGCGCGACCGCCGGGCCAAGGTGATCAACGCCGAGGGCGAATTTCAGGCCTCGCACCGCCTGGCCGAGGCCTCGGCAGTGATCGGCGAACACCCCATGGCCCTGCAGCTTCGCTTCCTGCAGACCCTGACCGAGGTGGCGGCCGAGAACAACAGCACCCTGGTTTTCCCGGTACCCATCGACCTTTTCGAGCCGTTTATTAAGAGGGCCAGGGAAAAAACTGAAGAAAAGAAACAAAGCTGAACCCGGATCGCACGCCGGCCCGGGCCGGAGGTAAAAAGACAGGGAAAAGGCCGTTTATCCCTGCCTGACGGATATTTCTTACCCTGATGTGCCTGAAGACCGACAAGGAACCCCGAGAAGATGACTGCCGAGCGCCCTCCTTTAAGCGCACTCTCGCCAAAAGCCAAGGGCTACGACCTGGTGATCGACTTTTTCTCGAACATCGGTCTCAGCCGCGAAGCCTCGATGTACCTCAAGATGTTCCGCAACATCTCTCCCTGGAAGTTCGCGGTAGTACTGATCAGCGCGGAGAGCCTGCGGAGCAGCTTGAAGGAGGTGGCGCTGGACCTGGCCTACCTCTGCGGGCTCAACCTCTACCCGGTCATCGTGCTGGACAACCTGTATTCCGGAGAGCGCGGCCTGGTCCGCTCCCAGGGCGGCGCCCCGCTGCGCAACTACAAGACCGGCCAGCGGATCCGCAGGCTTTCGCGCACCAACAGCCGCCTGGTCTCCTCGATCACGGCCGCCGGGGGGCGGGCAATGAGCATCTATACCGAGCTGTTCGGCCTCAACACGCCGCTGCCCGTGGATTCCGGGTTCGATTTCCGCCTGCTGGTGGACCACATCGACCTGGGCCCGGTCAAGGAGGCGTTGCGCAGAAAGAAAATACCGGTAATTTCTCCGGTGGTGATGGACACGGAGGGCCGGACAGAGGTGATCAACTCGGAGATTGTCAGCAACGCCCTGTGCTCGCGCATCCAGCCGCAGAAGTACATCGTGGTCAGCGAGCAGGGGGGGATCTATGACCGGCAGGGCGGCCTGATCCGGAACGTGATCCTGAGCACCGATTACCGGGAGCTTGTCGATTCCGGCCGCCTGGACGAAACAGCCCTGCGGCAGATGGAAGCAGCGGTGCGCCTGCTGCGCGAGGTGCCGGACCTGACCATCCAGGTGGCCTCGGCCGGCAAGATGCTTTTCGAGCTGTTCACGGTCAAGGGCCGCGGAACTTACATCCGCACCGGGCATTCCATCCTCTCGGCCGATTCCTACGACAAGCTGGACCTGGAGAGCCTGCGCCGGCTGATCGAGGATGGTTTCGCCAAGACCCTGGTCCCGGACTATTTCGAGGAGCCGCCGCACCGGGTGTTCTACGAGAAGAACTACCACGGCCTGGTCGTGGTCAAGCCGCTGCAGGGGGACATCCATTACCTGGACAAGTTCGTGGTGGGCCGTCAGTGGCAGGGCGAAGGCGTGGGCGGGCCCCTCTGGAGAGAGCTCACCAAGCACTATGATAAGCTCATCTGGCGCGCCAGTCCGGAAAACCCTATCAACAGGTGGTATCTCGAGCAGGCGGATGGTTTCCAGCGCACCGACCAGTGGAACATCTACTGGATCGGTCTGACTCCCGGGCAAGTGGGCGGTCTGATCTCGCGGGTGGCGGATACCCGGCGGACTGTCGTGTGAGCCGGCCCGGAGGCTTTCAGCCCTTGCCCGCTGCAGTCGCGACCAGCGGCAGCCTGATCGTAAAGCTCGCCCCGGAGCCCGGCTTGCTCTTGACGTAGACCTCGCCGTGGTGGTGGCGCAGCAGGTTGAGCGCAATGGCCAGCCCCAAGCCCCTGCCGCGCTTGTCTGTCTTGGTGCTGTAATAAACATCGAAAATCCGGTCGATCTTATCCTGCTCTATCCCCGGCCCGGTATCGGTGAAACGGATATAGATCGCTCCGCGGTGCAGGTAGGTATGTACGCTCAGGGCGCCGCCTGCGGGCATGGCGTCACAGGCATTGAGCATGAAATTCAGGAAGGCCCGCTGGAGATATGGGTTGGAGCCGCGCACCTTGGGCAGGTTCGAGGCAAAGTTGGTGCGCAGCACTATACCGCTTTTCTCGAGCCGCCCACGGGCCAGGCCCAGGGTTTTTATCAATACCTCGTTGACCTGGACCCTGCGCATCCTGATCCGCTCGGGGGGCCGGATTTCCAGTAACTGCTCGACCGTGGTGCGCATGCTAATGAACCCGGTCATGATACCGTCGAGCAGCTCCTGCTGACGCTCATCGGGCCGGATGCTCTGGTTGAGCAGTCCCAGGTTGATTATCACCGCCTGCAGCGGATTGTTGATTTCATGGGCCACCGCCGCAGCGAGCCTGCCGCTGGCGGCCAGCCGCTCACTGAGGATATTGAAAGACTCCCATTGCTTCTTTTCGGTGATGTCCCGCAGGAAATAGGCCACCTGGCTGCCGGGCAGTTCGAGCGGGTTCTCCGAGATGCTGATCCACCTCCGTCCGCCTTCCGTGCCGGTAAACATCTTCTCCCAGTGCCTCGAATAATACTCGAACCCATCCCTCGGCTCTTCCGGCTGTAAAAACTGCGGCCCGATCCGGCCCGGATCCTCTGTGAGTTGGGCCACGATGCTTTCGAAAGCGGGATTCGAGTCGCTGATCCGGCGGCCCTTGAACAGCACGAAACCATCCGTGGCATTATTGAGGATTGTCCGGTACTTGGCCTCGGACTCGGCCAGCCGGTCGATCAGCAGGGCATTCTGCAGTACCTGGCTGATTTGAGCGCCCATCACCGCCAGCAGTTTCAGGATCTGTCCGCCCGGACGGGTCTCGCGCCGGGCGGACAGGACCAACAGTCCCAGCATCCCCTGGCGCTCGTTGCTGAAAGGCAGCAGCACCTGGCTGCGGACCTCCACACCGTTGAGCTCGACAAAATAGTCAGGCTTTACAGCGGTTTTTTTCGGTCCCTGCGGATAAACCAGCACACGGTTTTCCCTGTTCCGGGAATACGGCCTGCAGGCTAGTGTCCCGGGCAGCAGCCCGTCCTGTCCGGAAGACTGGAACAGCCTCAGCCTGCCCGAGCGGTTGAGGTAGATACCCCCCATTTCCATTCTTGTCAAACCCAGCGCCAGCTCCAGCGAGGCGGAGAAAGTCTGCTTGAGGTCCCGGCAGTGCTGTAATACCAGGGTCAGGCTGTTCAACATCCTGATCATGTGGTTCTGGCTGTCCAGCAGTTCCTGCAGTCGCTTGCGGGACGAGATATCGCGGACCAGTACCAGCAGGCTGTCGGGCTGGAAGAAATCCAGCCGGCTGGGGTGGATCTCCACGGGCAGCTCACGGCCGTCCGTCCTCACCAGCACGGTCTCGTAAGGCTTGGGCTGGGAGCCCCGGCGCTGGTACCTGCGGTAGTAGGACAGCACGCGGATGATTTCTCCCGGCGGCAGCAGCTCGCTGATCGGCAGGTTCAAAGGCAGCCGGTCCTCCGTTATCCCGGTCAGATTCAGAAAATGCCGGTTTGCCAGCTCGACCCAGCCGTCTTTGGTGCGGAAGTCCCTGACCCGGCAGATTCCCAGGCGGGCTTCATCCATCAGCGTGAATACGGCCTTGAGAATCCGGAGCTCGGTATCTGAGGGTAGATTTTTCTTTCCGGTCATGATGGCTTGCGTAAAAGAGTGGCAGGAATTATACTGCGATTAATTATGATGGTTCTGTAAAAAGTCATACGGCAATTTTCAGATCATTTTGGGGAAAGATTTCAAATCGGGAGGAAATTTTCCTCAATCGAGCCAAAAATTTGCCAAAATGATCTTTGGAAGTAAGAATTGTGTGGAAAAAACCGGACAACTCCTTTTCAAAACCGTTATTCAGGAGGTTAATCGCTTTTCTAACGGCAGCAGCCCTGAAAATATTCACTCCAAGGGCTTTTAAGGTTGCGCAAAACCTGACTGCTTTTAGTCCTCGAACACGGAGTTGTTTAACTCCCGTTCGAGTGTCATATTCGCTCATAGTAGCTTCACTACCGGCGCGCCAGCGGTAGCGTTCTTTGAATTTTTCGGTCTGCTCTTCTTTTCTTCGTGTGGCAATGCGTAAATCTTTATCATTGTAGCGCAGATAATGATATTTTTTCCCTGGATTGACGGGACAGTCATTGATCAGGGGACATTTTTTACAATGATCGGGATTAAAGGCGACGCTGTATCTGCCTTTCTTGGATTTTTTCACTTTGACCGGAGCATGTCCCTGGGGACAGGAGATGACTTTTCCTTGCTCTGAGTGTTCGAAATCATCAAGGCTGATGGAGCCTTCTTTTGGGGTTCCCATAACAGGGGAGACAACCTCTACTCCCATGGTTTTTGCAGCTTCACAGTTTTCATCACTGCCATAGAGGGAATCGGCCAGAACTTCCTCAGGAGCAAGACCACGCTCTTGGGCTGATTCAAGGGCCGGGATTAAAGCATTGGCATCATGTTCACAAGCCGGCTCAACCTCAACATGGGTAATGAGATTAAGCTGTTGCGATTTAATTTCTTCATCCTCTTGTGTACTATAGGTCTCCATCACTTGCACCTGATAACCTTGTCCTTTATAAGCGTCATAGCCAGCATCAGGGTCCGAAGGGTTTTGCAGGGAGCTTGATTGAACCTCTTTGGCGGGTTTTACTGAAACCGCAGCCGTCTTGTCAGCGGAATTCCCGGTTACTTCACACTGCTCTTCTAAGATCCGCAGAAGTAACTTGTAGCTGTGCATGGCTGTTACCTCAGGCTGAGCGCTGAAGCGCTGGACGAGATCAAACAGGTCTTTGCTCACAGAATCCAGGGTCTTGCCTGATTCTGATGGCTTCACCATAGAAAAGCAGGCTAACGATTTTTCCGGCAGATACTTGTCCACAAAATCTTTTGGTAAAGTTTCAAATAACTCCGGTTGCTGTCTTTTTAAATTTACCAGAAATTTATGGATGCCCCGGGCAAAGAGGCCAATTCGGCCAAGATGGCGCATGTTGGATTTGATATGAACCGAATCGATTCGTTGCTTAGTGGTATCTACAGAAAATACCCTGGCCAGCCTATCGGTTATCTTGTTAAAAACAACTTTATCCAG
>JAFGTO010000583.1 GCA_016934095.1 Candidatus Glassiibacteriota bacterium | reverse complement strand
GATAACCCGACCGGCGCAAGGAGGGCAAAAAGGATGCCAGCCCGCACCTGACTGAGCACAGGGCTTACTCGTTGCTAAAATTTATGAATAATCCGGGTTATCAGGCTGCCGGTAAAAAATAATGCTGCAGCGCACTTTTTCTGTTATTATTATCCTTAAGGGAATTTAACCCTCACCAGACGAATCATCAAGCTCCGGGGTCGTGTCCGGGTCATACCGTGCAGGTTCGGCGACAGGAGGAGATTGTTATCATGGCTGCCCGCCGACATATCGATGCTCATACCCACGTTTTTCCGAATAGGGCCGGCCTTGCGGTCAGGGTCATGGACCGCTGCGGCATCAGGTGCAGCGTTACCCTGGGCTGGGAGGATGCCTTCGGCGGAAGGCTGGATGAACAGCTCAGGGCTTTTGCCGGGCATCCGGGGAGGTTCGCTCCGCTGTGCAACATCGATTTCAGCCGGGTCGACAGTCAGGATTTCGGCCAGCAGGAGGCCGACTCGCTGGAGCGGGCCGTGGAGAAAGGCTGCCACGGGCTGAAGATTTTCAAGTCCCTGGGGCTTTCAGTGCGCACCGGGGACGGCGAGCTGCTGCGGGTGGATGACCCCCGGCTCGACCCGGTGTTCGAGCGGGCGGCGGAACTCGGAGTGCCGGTGCTGATCCACACTGCGGACCCGGCGGCCTTCTGGCAGCCCCCGGGGCCCGATAATTTCTGGGGGGGCGTGCTGGACGGGGAGTATGCCGGGTGGAGCTACTACCGCAAGGGACTACCCAGCCGGGAGGAGCTGCTGGGCGAGCGCGACCGTCTGTTGTCCCGCCACCCCCAGACCATTTTCGTAGCACCTCACCTGGCCAGCCTGGCCGATGATCCCCTGGCCCTGGCCGAGAGCCTCGAGCGGCACCCCAACCTCTACGTTGACATCTCGGCCCGCCTGCCGGCCATGGCCCGCACGGAAGCCAGGAGGCGTACCTGGCGGGAGACAATCATCCGCTTCGCCGACCGGGTGCTTTTCGGCACGGACCTGATCTACGATGACCAGGGCGTGGCCGCCGGGATCCAGAGCCAGTCTTTCCAGCGCCCAGGCGAGGCGGACACCGCCGGCCTGCCGCCCGAAGAGGCTTTCCTGCGCACTTCTGCGGCCTACCTGGACTCGCACCTGAGGTTCCTCACCTCGGAAGAGACCCAGGAAAAGGCCCCTTTCCGCAGGCAGCAGGGGACTTTCCGCCTGGCCGGGCTGGGACTGGAGGGCCCGGTGCTGGAGAAAGTCCTGCAAGCCAATGCTGCGCGTATCTATGGGATCAGCTAGTTTTACGTACCAGAAATCAGGTTATATTAAAATGCACTTGTATAAATCCCCCTCGATCCCTCTTCAATAAAGGGGGAGGCCGCTTCCCCCCTTGCCAAAGGGGGGCCAGGGCCGAAAGCCCTGGCTGGCCTGGCCCCGAAACGGGCCATCTGCCTTACTCTTTCCGAGTCCGCCAGCTCCCTCAGCCTGGCGATAACTTGTTCGCATTGCACGGCCGGCCCCCTTCCCTGCTCAGACCAGCAGCAGCTCCCACCTCTCGCTGAGCACCGAGCGCTCCATGGCCTCGAGTGCGGCTATGCTCCTGAGGATGCTCTCGTGCGTGCGCGGCTCTTCCCCGGTCTGGAACATCCTGACAATGGCCGCGTACATGTACAGGCTGTCCTCGCTCTCGAAGCGCGGCTTCAACTCCAGCATGCCTTCCTGGACGACCCGGAACACCTGCCACTGGCGGCCGAGGATAATGGTGGCCAGCTTGCCGCTGGTGAACTCGACCTGGAAAGTGGTATGCGGCCCGTGGCGGGTGGCGCGCACGGCTTCGGCATCATCGCCGAACACCTTGAAAAGCCGCTCCACCGTGTGGATGCCGTAAAAGAAAATCCCCCCGTACTTGCTGTTGATCCCTGCGGGGCCGGTGATGACTATCGGGCCGGGGTCCTCGAGCCCCGCGACCTGGGCGGCCATGTCATCGATGCCCGGGCCGTAAGCCACGGAGCTGAGGCTGGTTATCGGGGTCTTGCGCTCCTCGGCCAGCTCCACCAGCTCCCGCCCCTCGGACACCCGGTAACAGAACGGCTTGTCGACAAAGGTGGGGATGCCTGCACCTACAAAGGGACGGGCTGCTTCCACGTGATACCTGGCGTGGCGGTGGTCCACGATCAGCGCATCGATCATGCCCATCAGCTCTTCCTGCTGCTTGACTATCCTGGGGATCGAGCCTTTTTCCGCAGCGTTGCGGGCAAACTCATCGGTCTCGCCCCAGACCGCCACCACCTCTACTCCAGGGAATTTCTTTTCGACGTTGAACATTTGGCCGAAACCGATGGTATGGCTGTTCTCCGCCCCGATGATACCGACCCGCACCCGCTTGCCGCTACCGAAATCAGGCTCCGGGGCAGAGGCTCCCTGAGCCTGGGCCACCGCGGCCAATGCCAGGCCCGAGACCGCCCCGGCGCCCAGGTCGGTGATGAATTTCCGCCGGTTTGACATTAAAACCTCCTTCAGATTAAAGTATGCATGCAGTTTTCCCTTAACCGACCACCGGCATTCCAGGTATCCAAGTTATCCTGGATGGCGCAAAAATGCAATTCCGCTTTCAAGTTTTCCCATCCGTTTCACCTGATTAATCTATCAAGCTTGCCGGTAACAGTAAAGGACCGGCCGCTTCAAACGAGCCGGAAACAGTCTTCCGGTCCGGCACGGAGAGTGTAGCACAGCCCGGAAAATCCCGGCCACGCCAGTTGAGCGGTCCCCGGAAGGGGCTTTGTCATCACAAAGTTTGACAGCGAGCGGAAATTGTGCTAATTTTTTAAACTCATGTTTAACCGTTTTTTCCGTTTTTCCAGCGGAAAATTATATCACCGTATTACCATCAACCACCTCGGAATTAACAGCAATAATCTACTGTCCAATCATATTCGGGAGCAAGCATGAAAGTAAAGCTCGATGAAAAAATCGAACCAATTTTTCAGGAAGTGATCAAGCGCAACCCCGGTGAGATCGAGTTTCACCAGGCGGTGCGGGAAGTCCTCGAATCCCTGGGCCCGGTGCTGGTCAAGCACCCGGAGTTCGGCCACCATAAAATCATCGAGCGCATCTGCGAGCCTGAGCGCCAGATAATTTTCCGCGTGCCCTGGCAGGATGACAAGGGGGAGGTGCAGATCAACCGCGGGTTCCGGGTGGAGTTCAACAGTGCCCTGGGCCCTTTCAAGGGCGGTCTGCGGTTCCATCCCACGGTTTACCTGGGGATTATCAAGTTCCTCGGTTTCGAGCAGATTTTCAAGAACGCCCTGACCGGCATGCCGATAGGCGGAGGCAAGGGCGGCTCGGATTTCGACCCCAAGGGAAAATCAGAGGAAGAAGTCATGCGTTTCTGCCAGAGCTTCATGATCGAGCTCTACCGCCACCTGGGTGAATACACCGATGTACCGGCCGGAGACATCGGGGTTGGCAGCCGGGAGATAGGCTACATGTTCGGCCAGTACAAGCGGATCACCAACCGCTACGAGTCCGGCGTACTCACCGGCAAAGGACTGGACTGGGGCGGCTCGACAGTGCGCACGGAGGCCACCGGTTACGGTACGGTCTATTTTGTCGACGAGATGCTGAAAATGCGGGGAGAATCTTTCGAGGGTAAGGTCTGCCTGGTCTCGGGCGCCGGCAACGTGGCCATCTACGCTATCGAGAAAATCCACCAGCTCGGCGGCAAGGTAGTGGCCTGCTCCGATTCCAACGGAGTGATCTACGACCCCAAGGGCATCGATCTGCCCCTGGTCAAGCAGCTCAAGGAGGTGGAGCGGCGCCGGATCAAACACTACGCCGAACACCACAAGAGGGCCAAATACGTGCCCAACGGAAACATCTGGGAGATCCCCTGCCAGGTCGCCATGCCCTCCGCCACCGAGAACGAGATCAACGGCACGGATGCGGAAAAGCTGGTCAAGAACGGCTGCACGGCAGTGGGCGAAGGGGCGAACATGCCCACCACCCCGGAAGGGATCAGGGTCTTCCTGGATGCCGGGATCGCCTATGGCCCCGGCAAGGCGGCCAATGCCGGCGGGGTGGCCACCTCGGCCCTGGAGATGCAGCAGAACGCCAGCCGGGACGCCTGGTCTTTCGAGTACACCGAGAGAAGGCTCGCCGAGATCATGAAAAACATCCACAAGCTCTGCTATGAAGTCACTGAGGAATACGGGACACCCGGCAACTATGTCAACGGGGCCAATATCGCCGGCTTTATCAAAGTGGCCAAGGCCATGGTAGCCCTGGGCCTGGTCTGACCCTGATACCGGCCAGGGCCCATTTTATATAGCTCTTCAAGGAGGCT
>JAFGTO010000582.1 GCA_016934095.1 Candidatus Glassiibacteriota bacterium | reverse complement strand
TTGCCGTCCGGCTAACAGTTCCCCCTGTCGGGCCTGTAAAGGACTTTAACCTCCAAGTGGGTGCGCCCTGCCGGGCGCACTAAAAAAGACCCCCGGCAGGCCGTGCCCGCCGGGGGTCAATTCGTTTTCTTCCGGATACTTTACTCCTCAATTAATCTGACATTCGCGGATTGCAAGCCTTTTGGGCCCTCTACGATATCAAATTCCACCGCCTGATTCTCGCGGAGGGTTTTAAACCCTTCGGCCTCAATAGCGGTATAATGGACGAAAACGTCGTCCCCGTCTTCTTGTTCAATAAAACCGAAACCCTTGGCATCATTGAACCATTTTACTTTTCCCCGCGCCATGCTGCGATACTCCTTTGGCGAAGTTAATAAAACACAGGCTGCAGGGGTTGCGCCCCGGCAGCCCTAAAAACGGCGTAGGAAGACAAATTTCCCCGCCTTGAAACATAATCTTATCATAAATCCTGTTGTTTGGCAAGAAAATTCTCGTAAAAGAAAAATATTCCCTGAATCTCCTTGATTCCGCAGTGTCAAGCTACCTGTCAAGAGAAAAACGGCCGGACCCGTCCCTGACTTGCGGCCGACTCTCGACACGGCAGGCGCTGCCCGGCGAAAACCCCGCCTTACCTGAACTGGGCTGTCAGCCCTGTATAGTAAAATGTGCCCTCCAGCCTGGCGCCCTCGGTAAACCCGTAGACATCGGGATCTGAATTGAAAATGTTGTTGACACCCAGATAGACCTCGAAATGGGCGGAGAGCTTCCTGGCCGCATACAGGTTCCAGAGGGTGTAACTCCTGGTTTCATAGGTCTGCGATACCCTCTGCCCGCCGGCCGTATTGGCCCTGAGGTTGGCCTTGAGGCCGAGGCGCTTGCTGCTGTAGGCCAGCTTCCAGGTGTTCAGGAAATCAGGCTTGTTGAAAAGCCTCTCTCCTGTTTTTTTATCCTCGGCGGACATCAAAGCGGCTTCATCCGAGACCACGAACCCTCCGGGCAAGCTCAGCGATGCATTGACCTCCAGCCCCTGGGTCATGGCCTCCTCGGTGTTTTGATAGATGAAAATCGGGCGGGTGGTGGGTTTCTTTCCGGGGAGGGTGTCAATTCCCACCTGTACCGTGTTGATCATGCCTTTCAAGTCGTTCCTGAAAAACCGTATCTCGCCGGAGACAGTCTCATTGCCTCCCTCCAGGCCCAGCTCGAAGCTCCTGGAAGTCTCCGACCCGAGGTCCGGGTTGGGACGGATGAGGTTCTGCTTGGTGTCGGTATCGACATACAGCTCGAAAATGTTGGGGGCCCTGAATCCCTCGCCGTAAGAGGCCTTTAAGCGGGCATTCCGGTGCAAGGCGACAGTGGCGCTGACTTTCGGGCTGACCTCGGAGCCGAAATCCGAGTGGCGGTCATACCTGGCCCCGAACACCAGCAGGAAAGGGCCGGAAACCTGGAATTCATCCTGGAAGAAAAAGGCCCCATTGCTGACATGGTTGTCAAAGGCATTGTCTTTTCTGCTTTCATACCTGTATTCCGCGCCCATGGTAACCAGGTGGTCGGCATGGAACAGTCCGCTCCAGTGTCCTTCCACCTGGTTAAGGTCCTGGTCCAGGTAGAAAGGGTCCTGGGTCCCGGTCAGCGGGTTGTTCCAGTTGCCCTCCTGCAGAGGGGCTACCACCACATCCATGCCGAAATGGGAGTTGTATCCCCTGACCATCACCTCCGAGTGGCGGCCGGGCTTCCCCCGGTATTCGAGGAAAAAAGACCTCCTCTGCGTGTCCGCCTCTCTTTTACCATCCCCCCAGCCGAAAAGGCGGTTGCCGTCCCGCTCCGTCTCCGAGTAATCCAGGCCGGCCAGGAGCCGGTGGTCCCGGGCCAGGTCCAGCGAGATTTTCCCGGTCCCCGAGCCGATCTGCTTTCTGTCCCCATCCGTCTCGGCAGTACCGAGATCCCGGTCGTATCGGTTTTTCAGGTTGAAACTGCCCGCAAGCGAATAACCGAGCCTCCCTTTTCTGCCCGAGAGGTCTCCCCTGAACAGGGGGTTCTCGGCTTCACCATAAGTGCTTTGCCCGTAGCGGAGAGTGAACCCGCCGGTCATTTCCCTGGAAGGATCCCTGGTAATGATATTGATCACCCCTCCCACTGCATCGCTGCCGTAAAGGGCCGAGGTCGGGCCCCTGACAACCTCGATCCGCTCGATCATGCTGTTGGGGATTTCTCCCAGGTCGATGTTGTTGCGAAAACCCGTGGAGACCCGCCTGCCGTCGATCAGGATCAGGCTGTGATTGGCCCTCAGCCCCCTCAGACTTGCCACCAGGGCCCTGCCGCTGCCTGTCTGCAGGGCCAGGCTCTGGGATTCTTTCAGGGCATCGGCTACAGTTTCCGCCCCCATCCCGTTTATCTCATCCTCATCGATCACTTCCACGGCGGCCGGCACGTTCTCGACACCTTGCTCGGTCAGGGTGGCTGTCACCACTACCGGGCTGAGGTCGACCACCCTGGACTCCAGGATAAAATCGAGCTCGAACGTCCTGCCGCTTTCTATGGCGACATCCCCGGTCCGGCTTTCATACCCGGTCATCTGTACGACTACCCGGTACTGGCCGGCAGGTACGCGGGTGATCTGGTAATGCCCGTGCGCGGTAGCCACCGCTCCCAGCTTCGTGCCCTGTATCACGACCTGGGCCCCCTTGAGCCTTTCCCCGCGCTCGGATTTGACAATTCCATGTATCTCGCCGAATCCCTCCGCAGCGGAGAGGGAAGAACAGCCGACGAGTAACATGATCGATAATAAGCGTACCATTGAGATAAGTCCTTTCCATCTTTCCAGAGCCGTACAGCCGACATTCCCGGAGCTGCCGGCTGTGGTACCGGCACGCCTTGAAACCGGTACGTGGCGGTGGGCCGGGTCATTAGGCCCGGCGGAAATCAGCAAAAGTATCGAAAAAAAGGGAATACACTGCTCAGGAGGGAATAGCTCCCGGCGGGGAGCGCGTGTAAAGACTGCCTGTAATTACTTTCGGAGTATAATCTTCGATGAGCTCGGGCGCAACAGTACAATCGAGATGATAATATATGACAGGCTGCGGCGAAAATTCCTGCAAGCCCCTGTTCGCCTGGGTACCATATGTCTGTAGAAGCTCCTTCAGGGAATGGCTGTGCCCGGCGAACGGCGCTCCATGAGCGGTTCCTCCCGCAGAGCGGCCCTGCAGGTGCCAGTGCACGATGGCCATAGTACCGACCATGTGCAGGTGGCTCACGGAGAACTGCACGGAAGGCAGGACAACCAGTGCAGTTGCCAGGAACTGACATATCAGGGCCGGGGCTAAAGATCCGGGGCCGGTTTTTTTTACACGAAGCATTTCTCACCGTACCACTGTAAGGCGTAGCGCCGGAAAAGGTCTCAATTTATCATAATAAGTTGAAACGCTTTTGTCAAAAAATCACGGCTTTTTCATCCCGGGTGAGCCTGCCCCCGGCAAGACAATCTAATCTTCAGGCCCCGCCGGCACAATCTTTCTTGCTTCGCTGGAAAAACCCGCAGAGCGGACACCCGGCAAAACTTGTTTGATTTATCGGGCTGCAGGGATTAACTTTGGAACCTGTTAGTCGAGTAGATCATCCATTACTGGATTTCACCCTCACAGAACCGGACGTGGGGCGTTACCCTATCCGGCTCTTCCGAGCAGGTGACCCGGATTGAGAGTGAGCCAACCTTCCGGGTGTGTAATACGCGGTGGTAGTAAAACAAAGCGAC
>JAFGTO010000581.1 GCA_016934095.1 Candidatus Glassiibacteriota bacterium | reverse complement strand
TGTCTGGAGGGAGGCCGTAGGCCGACTGGAAGACAGTAATCGAGCCTTGACTGCCGGGGGCTTTGGGAGTATCTCTACAAGCCAGAATACCCTGTATTACGAACGGCGAGTAAGCGGGATATTGATTAGAGTCTAAGGAAACTATTAATCAATGTCTCCATCGGGGAAGGGGGGATTCCCTCGCCTTCAGGCAAAGGCTTAAGTATGCTCCGGACGGGCCGTTATTGCATCTTTTCAGGGGGGCGAGATAACCGGACTTCATACAGTGGTGCGTGTAAGTTGTCCCAATTCGTACGGCGTCGGACGTTAGTAGTGTAATTTCTTACTTTAATTATTAACCCGTTTAACCCGTTTAACCCGTTTAACCCGTTTAAGATAATTATATCCAAAATATTTACCGTTGTCAAGTATTCTTCAATTTTATAACTGCTTTTTTATAACATGGTTTTACAATGCTTTATTTGATTGATTATCATGAGGTTACAAGGCTCAATCGTCTTTCTATATTCAGCAGCCTGTCATGGTATTGCTTAACATTGCGTCCCCGCGATTGCCGCAGCCGCCCGGGCGCAGCGGGCTAAAAAATCCGCAACTTCCCCCAAAAAAGGCGGCATAATTAAAAAATCCCCCCCTCAGGGCACCGGTGAATCTCTCGAATGTGTTCTAAAATATTTATTAATAACGAGTTGTGTTAATAATGGGCTTGAAAAAATATCTTGATTTTAAGCGCGTACAATAATATTTTGCGTCGTTTTTTTATGTTGATATCCAGGCAGGTGTGTTATTATTAAACAAGCCGGGAAACCGGTTATAAGTCCCTGCTGGAATAAGTACTTATCGACAGCCAGACGCCGGCGTACCGGCCGGTGGAGACTCCATTGTCCGGAAATCCCCGGATGCAGATGTTACCTCACTGCCCAGAGGGCCGTAAAAATGAAAAGCAGCAAAGGGAAACCCAAGAAGAACGCCACGGGAGGAAAGGGAAAAGCCGACAGTAAAGGCTCGAGGTCTTTCGGTTCCGTCCCCAACCTGGAGGAATTCGTCTCCCCCGACTGGTGGCGGAACATTTTCAACGCCATCTACATCAAGACCGATGCCGATGTGATCGACGATGCAGGGATCACCAGGACCGAGGTCGACCTCTTTACCGAGATCCTCGGGCTGACTCCTGAGGACAACATCCTTGACCTCTGCTGCGGGCAGGGCCGCCACTCGCTGGAGATGGCCAGGAGGGATTTCGACAATATCGAGGGGCTGGACCGCTCCCATTACCTGATCCAGAAAGCCAGGGCGCAGTCCAGGAAAGAGGGCCTGTCCGCTAAGTTCAAAGAGGGCGACGCCAGGAAGCTCCCCTACCAGGCCGACAACTTTGACGTGGTGATGATCCTCGGCAACAGTTTCGGCTATTTCGAGACGGTCAAAGACGACATGAGGGTCCTCAAAGAGGTCCTCAGGGTGCTCAAACCCTGGGGCCGGCTGCTTATCGATGTTACCGACGGAGAGTACCTCAGAGACCACTTCCAGCCCAGGAGCTGGGAGTGGATCGACAAGAAGATGTTCGTCTGCCGCGAAAGGTCCCTTTCCCTGGACAGCCAGCAGCTCATCTCCCGGGAAGTGGTCACCCACGTGGAAAAAGGCGTGGTGGCGGACCAGTTTTACGCCGAGAGGCTATATACGCGCGAGAGTATCAAGGACCTGCTCAAGGCCGCAGGGTTCAGCAGGATCGCCCTGCAGGGCTCGTTTTCGCCCGATTCCCAGCGGGGGCAGGATCTGGGCATGATGGAGCAGCGGATCGTCGTGACCAGCATGGTCAAGAAGGAATGGACTCCGGTCAGGAGGAAGAAAGCCCAGGTCCGCAACGTGGTGGTGGTCATGGGCGACCCGGCCAAGCCCGACCCCCTGAAGCCGAAGAGTACTTTCGACGACGATGATTTCTATACCATCGACCAGATGAAAGACTCGCTCAGGGAGCTGAAGGATTATAATTTCAGCTACCTCAGCAACCACAACACCCTGGCCGATGACCTGAGGAGCCTGAGGCCGAAAATAGACTACGTGTTCAACCTCTGCGATGAGGGTTTCAACAACGACGCCCGTCTGGAGCTGCACGTGCCCGCCCTGCTGGAGCTGCTCTCGGTGCCTTACACCGGCTCCGGGCCTCAGTGCCTGGGCATCTGCTACGACAAGTCGCTGGTGCGCGGACTGGCGAGCGAGATGGGGATCCCCGTGCCGGAGGCTTTCTTTGTCAAGCCGGAGGACACGGTCTACGAGATCCCTTTCCCCTTTCCCGCCATAGTCAAGCCCAACTTCGGGGACTCGAGCTTCGGGATCACCCAGAGGAGTATCAGCCACAAGGTCGAGGACCTGGTCAATGCGATCAACGAGATACGCGAGAAGTTCGGCTACGAGAAACCGATCCTGGTCGAGGAGTTCCTCACCGGCAAGGACCTGAGTGTCGGTATTATCGGCAACCCGCCTGAATCTTATGCGGTCCTGCCGATCATCGAGGAGGACTATTCGAGCCTGCCTCCGGAGCTTCCCAGGCTCTGCGGGTACGAGGCCAAGTGGCTGCCCGACTCGCCCTACTGGAACATCAAGTCCATTCCGGCCGAGCTCCCGGAGGAGACCGAGAAAATGATCGTGGGCTGCTGCCTCCGTCTGTATGAAAGGCTGGAATGCCGGGACTACTCCCGGTTCGACTGGAGGCTGGATGCGCAGGGCAGTCCCAAGCTGCTGGAGGTGAACCCCAATCCGGGGTGGTGCTGGGATGGGCACCTGGCGAAAATGTCCAAGTTCGTAGGTATCTCCTACCGGGAGATGCTTGCCGGGATTCTGCACGCAGCCGAGCAGCGCATCGGCCTGGTCGGCACTCCGCCGTCTTCTTAGAGCGGCAGGTCTCAGCGGAGCCTTGCGGGCGGGGCGGCATCGCGGTTTTCAGCCCGCCCGCAGGGCTTCCCGGCCTGTTAAGAATTTCTTCCTTTCCGCCATTCACCGCCGCCTGATAATGTCTCATCGCCGGAGATGTCAGCATCTAGCTACTTAGCATTTGATACTATAGAATTCTCCAGGCGATTCCGCGTGCCGGCCAGCCCGCAGGCCAGGTGGTTTTTCTGGATGCCCCTGCCCTCATAAGTCATTATTTATCCATAGATCAAGGAGTTGACCATGCGCAAGGTACTGGTTCGGGAAAAAGTCAAGAATGCAGGTTTTGTCTCCACCAGGTTCAAGGGGACAGACGGAGTATCGCTGGAGACCAGGAAATGGGTCCACGTGATGGCTGAAATGGGACTGAAGAGCTACTTTTTCGCCGGCCAGTTGGACACCCCTCCGAAAAAATCGGTGGCCCAGCCCCTGGCCGATTTCCAGAACCCCGAGATCGTTGACCTTTACGACCGGTGCTTCGGCAGGATGACCCGTGACCGCAATACCACCGCGCGCCTCCACCAGGTCAAAGACCGCTTGAAAGACTCGCTGTACGCTTTCATCGACAAATTCGACATCCAGCTGCTGGTCGCCGAAAACGCCCTGACGATCCCGCTCAACCTTCCCCTGGGAATGGCGCTCACCGAGCTTATCGCCGAGACCGGGATAAAGACCATCGGGCATCACCACGATTTTTTCTGGGAGCGCAAGCGGTTCCTGGTCAATGCGGCCTGGGACTACGTCAACATGGCTTTCCCGCCTCACCTGCCGGCACTGCACCATGCAGTGATCAACAGCTCCGGGGCCAACCAGCTGGCCCTGAGGACCGGGGTCTCATCGACTATCATCCCGAACGTGATGGACTTCGATGAGCAGCCCGAACGCCCAGATGAATATGCTCTGGGACTGCGCCGGGACCTGGGACTGAAGGAAGACGATATTTTCATCCTGCAGCCGACCAGGGTCGTGCAGCGCAAGGGTATAGAGCACGCCATCGAGCTGGCCGACCGGCTTGGGGAAAAAACCAGGCTGGTGATCAGCCACGGCTCAGGGGATGAGGGGCATGACTACCTCAAGCGGGTGGCCTCCTATGCCGAGACCCTGGGAGTGGAGCTGATCCTGGCAGGAGAGATGGTAGGCCCCAGGCGAAAACAAACCGGCAGCGGCCACAAGCACTACAAGCTTTCCGACTTCTACCAATGCGCCGACCTGGTTACTTTCCCCTCTTCCTTCGAGGGTTTCGGCAATGCCTTCCTGGAGGCGCTTTACTACCGGAAGCCTGTCCTGGTCAACAACTACTCGGTCTATGCCACCGACATCAAGCCCAAGGGGTTCCGGACCATCGAGATCGATGACTTCATCACCGATGAAGCCGTGGAGTTCGCCCGGAAAGTGCTCTCAGATGAAGACCTGCGGCGGGAAATAGTGGAGCACAACTACGACATAGCCAGAAGATACTATTCTTACAGCATACTGCGAGACAAGCTGAATATCATCCTGGACAACGCTTTCGGGCATAATTGAAAAGCCCGGGTTTCCTTGACCGGGGCCTTTAGGTCTCATATTATAAATGGATATGGCATTCCCGGTCTGGAAGCTGATCTGCCGGTATGGTCCTCTTGAGCGATGGGCAGCAGCTCGAAGAGTAGATAGAGTAAAAATTCTTCAATTTGCCGTTGCGGATTATTTTTCTTTCTTAGAGGTAAACTGAAAAATGAAAGTTGTAGAGGCTCAGGAATTCAGGCTGCTGGACAGCTCGGGCAGGGTCCGGGCGGTCGCACATGTGTCAGAACTCCGGAGCCCCCTTGATTTTTCCATAACATCCCGAACGAGGTAGACTGCTCTCATGGACTTCAAACATTGGACCGATACTCTTTCCCAGGCTTTTCCGGAGTATTTCCTGAGACTGCAAGGCTTCCTGCCCAACCTGATCAAGGCCCTGGTATTACTGTTCATTGGCTGGCTTATCGCGTTGTTTCTCCGCTACCTGACCGCCAGGCTGATCCGCCGGCTGCATGGGCTGGTACAGCAGCATACCGACAGACACGGGCATAAAAGCTCGGGGATGGAGTGGCTGACCTCGGACATGATCGCACGCATCGTTTTCTGGATGGTCTTTCTCATCTTCGTAGCCGCCGCCACTGAAGCCCTGGAGCTGAAAGTGGTCACCAGCCTGCTGAGCAGCCTTGTCCAGTACCTGCCCACCGTGCTGGCTGCCGGCCTGATCTTTTTCGCGGGGCTGATTCTGGGCAATCTAGCCCGTGCGGGGATCCAATCCGCCACGGCCTCGGCGGGGATCGCCCACGGTGAATTCATGGGCCAGGGGGCAAGGTTCGCAATCCTGCTGGTAACCGGCGTGATTGTCCTTGACCAGATCGGTGTGGACAGCACCCTGCTGATCGTAATCACCGCCATCATCGTCGGGGCGATGATCGGCGGGGCCGCCCTGGCGTTCGGCCTGGGGGCCCGAACCGCGGTAAGCAACATCATCGCCTCCCACTATCTCCTCCAGACCTACCGGATCGGCCAGCGGGTGAAAATCGGGGAGAGCCTGGGCAAGATTGTCGAATTCAAGACGACCGGGGTGGTGCTCGACACGCCTGAAGGCCTGATGCTGGTACCATCGAAGGAGTTCAGCGAGAAAGTCTCACTGCTGCTGGATGAAGGAGAATAACTTGAGTACCGGCTCGATACTCTGCCAGGCTTTCCTGGAGTCTCACCCCGCGGACGCGGCACGCATACTCGAGAGGCTGAGCGCCAAGGAGGCCGCAGCACTGCTCCGGCAGTTCCATCTGCAGGATGTTGCCGCACCGGTCCTTTCGCAGATGGACCGGGCGAGCGCCGCCGAGTGCCTGAAAAACTGGCCTGCGGAGCAGGTCCCCGGGGTCCTTTCTTCCCTTGACCTGCACCTGGCTTCCCTGCTGCTTCTCCTGATGGCTCCCGCGGACCGGGAACGCCTGCTGGCGCTTGCCGATAAGGAAGTTGCGAAATCACTGGGGATGCTGCTGCGCTACCCGGAGGGCACGGCTGGCTTCCTGATGGACCCGCAGGTCCTGGCTCTCCCCCAGGACATCACTGTCGTCGAGGCGCGCAACCGGATGCAGCAATATGCCCGGTACTTGTATTACTTCATCTACGTGGTAAACCGCGCCCACATGCTGGTAGGTTATCTCGAGATACGCGAGCTGCTGCGGGCCTCCGGGAAAAACCTCCTTTCCGCTGTCATGCACCGGGAAGCGCCCCGTCTTCCGGCGCGGGCCGGCCGTGATGCCATCCTGGCACACCCCGCCTGGCAGCAGTTCCACTCTCTCCCGGTGGTCGACGAGAAGGGAACCCTGTTGGGAACCCTCCATTACCAGACACTGCGGCGGATCGAGAGCGAAACCTCCTCAGGCTGGCCCCAGGGCACCCTTAATACCGCCATCGCCCTCGGCGAGCTCTACTGGATCGGCACGGCCAGCATGTTGAGAGGGCTGGCCAATGCAGTTACTAACCAGTGCAAAATATAGTTTGCATTTTCCGCTCTAAGGTGTTATATTTAGAGCATGAGAAAACATGATACCAGATCGT
>JAFGTO010000100.1 GCA_016934095.1 Candidatus Glassiibacteriota bacterium | reverse complement strand
TCGTTCGGGAAGCTCCTGGCCGCGGCAGCCTCGGTGAGGAAGTATGTCCTGAGACGGGAGGATTCCCTGCCGGGCTTGAGCCGGCTGGCGTCGAAGCTTACCGAATTCGAGGAGCTTGAGCGGCGGATCACCCGGACTTTCGATGAAAACTCGCAGGTGAAAAGCAACGCCTCCCCTGTGCTCGGCAAGCTGCGCCGCGATGCGCGGCTGGTGCGCGAGCGTATCGAGGAGCGTCTCGAGCAGATCGCCGGGCGCCTGGCCCGGGAAGGCTCGAAGGGCGAGAATTTTTTTACCCTGCGCCAGGAGCGCTATGTCCTGGCCATACGGCGGGATGAGATGCACAGTTGCCAGGGGATCATCCAGGGCGAAAGCGGCAGCGGCACCACTCTGTTTATCGAGCCTGAGGAATTGGTGAGCCAGAACAACCGGCTGTGTGAAATAGAGCTGGACATCCGGCGCGAGATCATCCGGATACTGGCGGAGTTCAGCGGCGAGCTGGCCGAGAACAGGCCGGCCCTGGAGGAGAATATCAGGGTGCTGGCCGAATTGGACAGCCTCTATGCCAGGGCCTGCTATGCCGACCGGTTCGGCTGCTGCCGCCCGCAAACAGGCCGCGGCCGGCAGTTGGTACTCAAAAAAGCCCGCCATCCGCTGCTGCTGGTCCGTCTGACCCGGCACTCGGGCGGCTCTGTCAGAGAAGAGCTGGTGCCCCTTGACTTCGAGCTGGCTGCGCATGAGCGTACACTGCTGGTATCCGGCCCGAACGCCGGCGGCAAAACCGTGCTGCTGAAGACTGTGGGTCTGACCGTGCTGATGGCCCAGAGCGGCATATTCCCGCCGGTAGGCGAGGGTACCTCGCTGCCGCTTTTCGAGTCCATCTTCGCGGCCATCGGCGATGAGCAGTCGATCGACAAGGACCTGAGCACGTTCAGCGCCCATGTCGGCGACCTGCGGGCGGCCACCGAGGGCGGTACTCCGGAAAGCCTGGTGCTGCTGGATGAGATCGGGGTGGGCACAGATCCGGCGGAAGGCGCGGCCCTGGCTGCGGCCGTGCTCGAACACCTGACCCTGCGCGGCTGCCTGACTCTAGGCACCACCCATTTCGGAGAGCTGAAAATCCTTCCCGAGCATATACCCGGCCTGGTCAACGGTTCCCTGGAGTTCGATACCGAAAAGATGCGGCCGACTTTTCTTTTCCGCAAAGGCCTGCCCGGTCAGAGCTACGGCCTGGTTATCGCCCGCAATATGGGTATGGACGAAGAAATACTCGATCGGGCCAGGGAGTACATGAGCGGAGAAACTGTCAATATCAACGAATACCTGGCCCGCCTGGAGCAGGAGCACAAAAAGTTGGGCGAGCAGTTGGCCGCGGCCCGTTCCGAGCGCAGCAGCCTCGCCGGGCAGGCCCGGGCCCTGGAGGAGGAACGGCGGGACCTGGCGGAGCGCCTGGAGGAACTCGAGCTGCGGGAGAAAGATTTCGCAAGGGAGATGGACGAGCGCAGACGGCGGCTGCTGCTCGAGGCCCGCAGAGAGGTCGAGGAAGTGATCGGGGAGCTCAAGGCGCAGCATGCAGTCGAGCGTTCCGGACAGGCGGAGAAACAGGCCCGCAAAGCCCTGGAGGACAGGATCCGTGAGCTGGACCATGGCCGCAGGGCCGCCGGGCCGGAGCCGGATCAGTCCGTGTCCGCCGGGGCAACTCCGCGAAAGGGCGACCGGGTGCGGGTCCCGGCGCTGAGCCTGGAGGGAGAAGTGGTGGAGGGACCGGACAGTGGCGGAAAATTTACGGTTCTCGCAGGCCGGGCGCGCCTGAGCCTGGGCGCCGAAGAACTGGTCCTGCTGGGGAGCGGGAAGCGCAAGCGCGGAGCCGGCGGGACTGAATATGCAGCCTGGACCGCGGATGATGAGCCTGCCGCCAGCGACCGCCTGGATCTGCGGGGCATGCGCAGCGATGAGGTGGCGCTGGAGCTGGACCGTTTTCTCGACGCCGCGGTAATGGCCGGCCTGACCGGGGTGGTGGTGGTCCACGGCAAGGGGACCGGCGCACTGCGCGCCCGGGTCTCCGAGCTCCTCTCCGGCGACCGGAGAGTGGCAAGCTTCCGGATCGGAGCCTGGAATGAGGGCGGCACCGGAGCGACGGTAGTCTCGCTCCGCTGAGCAGCCTGGGCAGGGGCGGCAGAGGTACGGCGCCCGGAACTGCCATGAAGCCATATTCTCTGGAAATTAGTATTTTTCAACAAGCTTATAGGGATGCCCGGTATGAGTGGTTATTTCCCGGATGAGTTCATCGAGCAGATCCGCTCGCAGGCCGATATTGTCGAGGTTATCGGCCAGTACGTGAGCTTGAAGAAGCGGGGGCGAAACTGGTTCGGCCTCTGCCCGTTCCACAGCGAGCGGACCCCATCTTTTTCGGTCAACCCGGAGCTGGGCATTTTCAAGTGTTACGGTTGCAGCAAGGGCGGGGATGTCTATACTTTCCTGATGGAGTATGAGAAGCTTACTTTCGCCCAGTGCGTCGAATTGCTGGCCGACCGTCTGGGTCTCAAGGTGCCCCGCCGTCAAAAAGGCGACGGGCAGCAGGAATCCTGGGACAAGCTGGTCTATGCCAACCGGTTCGCCCGGGATTATTACCACAGGCTGCTGACCGGAGACCGCGGCCGGCCGGCTCTGGATTATTTGAATTCACGGGGGCTGGACGGGGAGACGATCCGGGAGTTCGAGCTGGGCTGGGCGACTGCCGAGCGCGAGGGTCTGAAAAAGGCCGCACTGGAGCACGGGATCGACGAGGAAACCCTGCTGGATGCCGGCCTGGTGTCCCGGTCCGAGGAATCCGGGGAAAGTTTCGACCGTTTCCGGTCGCGGGTCATGATTCCGATAATCAATCCCGCCGGGAGTGTTATCGGGTTCGGAGGCAGGCTGCTGGCCGAGGGCGAGCCCAAGTACCTGAACACCTCGGATACCGTGCTCTTCCACAAGGGAGAGGTGCTTTTCGGCCTGCACAAGTCCCGGGGGGCGATCCGCCGCGACTCGCGGGCGGTGGTGGTCGAAGGCTACATGGACCTGATCAGCCTGTACCGGCACGGGTTTCACCCGGTGGTCGCGCCCATGGGCACGGCCCTGACACCCGGGCAGGCCAAGCTGCTGGGAAGGTATACCAGGGATGTGTTCCTGCTCTACGATGCGGACAAGGCCGGCCTGAGGGCCACTTTCCGCGGCGGGGACGAGCTCCTGGCCGCGGGCCTCTCGGTCAGGGTGGCGACTCTGCCCGAGGGTATGGACCCGGATGATTTCATCCGCAGCAAAGGCCGGGAGGCTTTCGAGAGTCTTCTCGGCTCGGCGGTGGATTTTCTGGACCGCAAGATGGAGTTACTGGTCTCCAGGACCGACCTGACAGTTACGGCCAACCGGCAGCGGGCCGCGGACAAGCTGCTCGAGTCGGTGGCCCGCTGCCGTGACGACCTGACCAGAAACCTTTACCTGAAAAAGGCAGCGGAGTTTATCGGCGTGCCGCAGTCCGTGCTGGCCGAGCGCCTCAGCCGGCTGCTGCGGCTGCAGACCGCTCGCCGTCCGGGCGCAGCACCGGGCCGCCAGGCCGCCGGAACGAGCGCAGGCAAAAAAGCGGAATTCTACCTGGTCGCTCTCTGCCTCAGGTTCCCGGACTACGTGGATAAGACCATTGAAAAACTCGGAGATACGCCTTTTACAGTGCCGGATTACAGGCAAATTTTTCAGGCCTTGACCGAGGCCAGGAGCAGCGGGACGAAAAACCCTGTCGAGTATGTCTATGAGAAACTGCCTGAAAACCTGCAAACGCTAGTCGGACAATTGCTTTCCGAAAAAGAGAAAGTCGAGCCGGCGGATGAAGTTTTTAACTCATGCTGGCGGCGTATAAAAATCGAGCTTCTGGATAAACAATTGGAAGATAACCGCAGCAAGATCGGAGAACTGAAGGATGCAGGGCTGATGAGTACACAAGTGTCGCTGGACAAAGAAAGAAAGAAACTGCAGCAGGAGCTGCACGGGGGTTTTTTTACTTCAAAAAGTTAATCATCGGTTGACATTCGGCCTCGCAAACATTACATTAGTTATTAACTACTGTTTTTGATTTGCGCTTTTTTACAAGACCGCTCTTATCAAAAAGATTTGTTGGTTCGTTTATTGGTTACCGATTCGAGCGGTTTATCCATGCCGGCGGCGAGTTGCCAGATAACTTGTTGAAGTACGGTTCTTCCGGCTTCGTCAGCTCGGCTGCCGGGAATTTGCCGGTAAGCGATAAAGGTATGGATATGACCTTCAGGCCTGTGTCAACTCGCCGGCTGATCGGCGATACGCCGAATCCTCCATTGGCTTGTTTCGAGTTGTATCCTGTTTTTCCCACCTGGTTGCTTTCCACTTTGCATCATCGAGAAGTGTCCTCTTTATCTACCCGGCCGGGAGTTTTATCGCCTGTGCCGCTTAACTCGGATTATTCACGAACCGGAGGCCGCGTATTTAAGTGGCCGGAGATCCGGGCACGGATGTGCCCGACACCCTGATTTGTCCGAGAGC
>JAFGTO010000580.1 GCA_016934095.1 Candidatus Glassiibacteriota bacterium | reverse complement strand
CTCGTAGACAGTCAGGTCGCCGATCGGGGAGAGCTCGGGCATGACATCCTTGTCGGCCACCTTGACCACCAGCTTGTCCAGGTCCTGGAAGCTGCCATCCGACACACCGAAAGTGATCACGTAGCGACCGGCCTGCAGCAGTGTCGGCGTCCAGGTCAGGGTGCCCGTTTCCTCGTCGAACTCACCACCCTCAGGCAGTCCATCGACCCAGAATTTGTAACCCTCAGTGCTGGGGTTGAGCAGCACGGGTACGAAAACCAGCTCCTCTGCTTCCTGGATCTCCTTTTTCTGAAAGACCTCGAAACACGGCGGGAGCACTATGTTCCGCCCGGTAACCGTCAAGGTCATCTGCATGCGGTCCTTCAGGCCGGCGGGGTCTTTCACCACGAAAGTAAGAATGTTCGGGCCGATGTCTTTATCCGTGGGAGTCCAGGTAAAGACGTTGACGCTGAAAGCGGCCCCGCGGCGGAGTATATTGTTTTCGCCCGTTACCACCAGGCTGTATACCAGCTCGTCCCCATCCGGGTCCGAGGCGCTCAGCTCGACCTTCACCTGTTGCCCGGCCTCAACATTGACATCCCCAGCCTGGTCGAACACCGGCGGGTCGTTGACCCCGATGACCCTGATCGTGAGGCTGCCCGCAGCTTGCAGGCCAGCCGGATCCGCCGCGGCAAGAGTTATGGTGTATTCACCTTCGACCGGGTCTTCCCAGGTGAAGACCGGGTCCAGGAAAGATGAGCCTTCCGGCAGTCCGGAAGCTGTGATTTCCACCCGCTCGTGGTCCGGGTCGTACGCCTTGACTGTAAAGCCGAGGAAGGTCCCTTCCCTGGTCTCGACCGGTCTTTCAGGCAGCAGGAGCAGAGGAGGCTGGTTGGAGTTCCCGACCACCAGAGTTACCTTTAAAGTCCCCTTGGCTCCGTCCTGGTCGGTAGCCACCAGGATAAACTGGTAGACTCCGGCGGCTTCCAGGCCCGGAGTCCAGGAGATACCGAGCCCTGCGGCGTCGAACCGGGCCCCCTCGGGCAGGCTGCGTGCAGCCACCACCACTACGTCTCCGGCGTCTTCATCCTCCGGCGCGTCGAAAGTATAGCTGAAAGCCTCGCCCTCGGTGAGCGTGAGCCTGAGCTCATTCTGCTGCCAGCTCGGGCGGTGGTTCTCTACCACCACCGGCACGTCGCTGTAGAAAACCTCGGCCGGGATATCGCTGCCCCCGGCATCGGAGAGCGACAGCCCGTCGACAGTGAATTCCGCCTTGCCAGCCGCCTGGAAAGTGAAGCTTATCTGCAGTATCGGTCCCAGGCCGGCGACTATCGGGTTGGAAAACGAGAAATCCACCATGCTGACCCCGAACTCTCCAGTGGAATTGGCATCCGAGAGGTTAAAGCCGACCAGAGTCATGCGGGCGGCGTTGCCGCTGGGCTTTACCTCGGTCAGCCGGATCAGGGAGTTGTCGAAAGCCACGTTGAAAGAGACCCCGGCGACCTGCACCAGGCTGTTCAAATCGAGAGTTGCGGTAACTGTCTGGCCCTCGGTGCCGGAGACCGCCCTGGACCAGAGAAAATTAGCATCCATCGGGGGTTCGGTCGGTCCGGGTCCGGGAGTGGACCCACTAATCCTGATTGTCCCGCTCTGGGCAGCCACGGTGAATGCCGTGCTTTCCGGGTCCAGGACAGAGTAATCTCTCAGCTCGAGTGCGGTATTCCCCCCGGCGGCGCTCGAAGATATCTTGAAAGTGACCGTGAGGACTTCCAAATCCTCGCCGGCCGGCACGGGAGTTACCGTGTTCGGCGTGAGCCTGCCCTGCATGTCGACATTCAGCGTTCCCGACCTGTTGGAGCTTTGTATGTCCGCAAACATCGCTAGCTCTTCCGACACATCCCCGCCCATGCCCAAAGATACGATCTGCAGCAGGGAATTGTCGAACACCAGGTCGAATCCGAGCGCAGCAAAATCCTGATCAGCAGTGATCAGCACCCTGGCAGCCACCTCCGAGCCCGCCTGGCCCTCGGCACCGACAACTTTGAGCGTCGCCTCGCCGGGCTCGGTGGGGATGGGCGTTACCCCGCCCGTAACCGCGACCGCCCCTGCGGAGACCTCGACCGGGATGTCAGCCCCCGAGGGGTCGGAAAGCGAGACCTCCTCCAACGATATGGGGATTTCACCCTCGGCAGCACCTGCGGCGATGGTGAAGGTGACCAGGTAGATCTCCTTGCTTTCACCTGCAGCTATGGGGTTGGAGAAGCTGAAATCAACCAGGCTCACTTCCAGCGAGCCGTCGGAGTTGGCCGCCCCGAGGTCCACGCCTACCGGGGTCATCGCCGGAGCGTCCGCACCTTTGTCCACCTGTTTGATCTGCAGCTTAGCCGGGTCGAAAACCACGGTGAAGCCTGCTCCGGCGATAATGTTTTCGCCGCCGGCCACTATTTTCACAGTTACGTCCGAGCCTGCTGCGGCCGAAGCCCCGACAACCGATATATCTGTCGGCGTCAAGACAGGCGGGACTTCTTCATCGACTATCACCATGCCTGCCCCTGTTCCGGCCATAATCTGTTCTACATTGAAATCCTCATCAACGAAAGAAACTGTAGCGTCATCCAAACCGACCGTGAGCTCTCCCTCCGCCTCCGGAGATACCGTAAAAGTCAATAAGACAAGCTCCTTGTCCGTGCCCGGTTCAAGCCTGGAACCAGTCATATCGAATATATTTACCCGCCATTGTCCGCTGGCATTGGCCTCCTCGATAATCCCGGTCTCCACGGTCATCACTTCGGCATCGGAACCTGCTTCCGCCCCTTCAGCCTGCAGAACGGCCGGATCGTAAAGGACTATAAATTCAGCTCCTGAAATTTCTGCATTCGAGGACAACAGCACCGGGAGAACGATCTCCTGCCCAGGGTAACTGTGCTCTGTGGTAACTGTCAGGGTAGCCTCGAGGACCGGTTCAGGCTCACCTGCTTCCACAACCACTTTCCCGTTGTTCACCACGGCCGGGATATCACCGCCGGAGGGGTTTGACAGCGAGGTATTGGAGAGCTCGACCGGTATCTCACCATCGGCATCCGCAGAGACTGTAAAAGTCACCAGGTAAACCTCTTTGTCTGTTCCCGCTGCCACCGGGTTGGAGAAAGAAAAATCAACCAGGCTCACTTTCAGGGTGCCGCTCGTGTTGGCTTCGCCGGTGTTCACGCCGACAGGAGTCATGCCGGTGGTGGCCGCACCGTTGGAAACGGACTTTATCTGCAGCTTTGCCGGGTCGAAAGACAAATCGAAACTGATCCCGGCCACAGGCTCGCCGGAAGTTACCGTTATCGCAACCGCGGCTTCCGAGCCGGGAGTACCCTGCACCGTGCCCACGGTAATATTGTTCTGGGCGAAAGCCGTACCGGCCCCAAGCAGCAGGCAGGCCCAGACAATGGAGGCCAGTCGCGGCAGCAAAGAACTTCTTCTGGTTGTCATGTTATGACTCCTTGGAAAGAAGAATAGAATAAGGTTAATATTCCTGTTTTAAATCTCCTGAATGGAATGCAAGAACTTTTTATTTTAAACAAGTAATCCGTTAAAATCAATGTTCAGGTTGCTTTTCACGGCGATAGAATACTGTTAGGCCGGTCAAACGAATCAAGGTACGGGAAGGTTTGCCTGTGCTAATCCGGTTATGGCAGGAGCAGGGAGGGCGCAGGCGTGAATCGGCAAGCGGACCAATATTACTCAAGTTGTCTCAAGGGGAGTCTTCGATCAGGCCAGGAGGTCCTCAATCTTTACTCTCGGGTGTGTCAAGCCAGGGCCACAGGCTCGCCGCCGTTTTCCAGAGACTCCTGGGCGGCGCAGAGCACCCGGACCACATTCACCCCCTGTTCGGCGGAAGTCCTGGGCCGGCTTTTGCCTGCTATGCACTCGCAGAAATGCTGGCACTCGACCAGCAGGGGCTCGACCATCCTCACCCTGGGTATCCTGATATCTCCGTTGCGCAGGGTGAGGAACTCCTCGTAGGATTGAAAGTCCACCCGGTAGTCTGCCCCCTTGTCATAGATGCGTACTTTCTCTGCCCCTTCCATGTCGTCGAAAACCGCCATTTTCCGGTTGCCGACAACAGTGGTGAGCCTTTTCTTGCACGGGTCCAGCCAGCTTAGCTGGATGTTGGCAATCACCCCTTCCGAAAAACGCAGGTTGACAAAGACCACATCCTCGACATGCTGCTGGAGATAGCAGGCACCCCTGGCACTCACATCCCGGGGCATCCTGCCCAGCAGGTCCAGGATCACCGCAATATCGTAAGGCGCCAGCGCCCAGAGCGCGTTTTCATCACGCTTGACCCGGCCCAGGTTGACCCGCACGGTATAAATGTAAAGGATGTCTCCCAGCTGCCCCTCATCGAGCAGGGATTTCAGCAGCTCGACAGCCGGGTGGTAGTTCATCAGGTGGCCTACCATCAGGATACGGCCGGTCGCGGCGGCAAGGTCCGCCATTTCCTCGGCCTGGGCGAGACTGCCGGCCATGGGTTTCTCGACAAAGACATGTTTTCCGGCTTCCAGGGACTGCAGCGCCAGAGGGTGGTGCGTGCCCGTGCCTCCGGCGATCACCACTGCATCCACGGCCGGGTCCTCGATCAGCTCTGCGGCCTTTTCGGTTACCCTGATACCGCGATAGGCCCCGGCCATGACCCTGCGGCATTGGAAATCCGGGTCGGAAAACCCGTAAAGCTCGCTCCCGGGAAGGCTGTTGAAGGTGCGCACCAGGTTCCTGGTCATCGTGCTTGCACCGATCACCGCTACTCTGATCATCGACAAGACTTCCTCCGGTGGAAGGGCCGTTAAACCCGGACTTGCGAGCCGCAGCCGGAAAAACCCACCCCAACTTAGCAAAAAATGTGCAGATAAGAAAGATAAATGTAAGGCTTGACGCTTCCGTGCATGGTATTACCGCTTTCCCCCCTACCATTCCCCCCGGTCAAGATGACCCCGGCTGACAGAGAGGAAATCCGGATGCTGGCGCAGGGCTTCTTTAGTCAACGGCTCGAGGTAGTCTTTCTGCCCGCAGACCGTGGCGAAGCCGAGAAACTTCAACCAGGCTTTGACCTCGAATTTGTTCGCAAGAATGTGGCGGTAAACCAGGTCCAGATTTTTCTCTTCCTCCGTCAGGGTAAAATAGCGGAGGTAAAACATGATGAGGTCCTCGTTCCGGGGCTGCTCTGTAATCTGCCGGTTATACAGCGAGTCGGCCAGGTAATTCATCGACCCGGTCCAGAAATGCAGGTCGGGGGCGCCGGGATCCAAGTTCTTAGACTTCATCTCGAGAAAAAATATGGCCGCGCTGTCCGGCTTTTCCATGGAATCATAGGCAATGCTGAACAAGATGCACCCCGAAAGGCTGAAAGGGATGCCGCTCAGGTCCTGCTCGAAGATTTTCCTGCAGTAGTAAAACGAGCTGTCCGGCATGGACTTTTCCCAGTATGTCTTGCCTATATTAAGAAAAGCCCGGTATTTTTTATTTCCCTGGACCAGCAGGTTCTGGCGGGTCGATTCTTCGATATATCCATGGACCTTCAACAGGTAGCCTAGCTGGACCTTGCCATCCCCGGTGTGGCAATCCACCCGGCGCACCCGGTCCAGGAAGCGCACTCCCCGGCCCATGTCCGCATTCACCCAGACCCAGGTCAGCGAGTGGACCAGCAGGCTCACCGCCAGCACGAAGAGG
>JAFGTO010000579.1 GCA_016934095.1 Candidatus Glassiibacteriota bacterium | reverse complement strand
TTTTTTCCGGGGGAGGGCGGAAACCTTTTGGAAAAGGTTCTCCGCCCTCCCCCAGGCCCCCTCCCACCTTCCAAAACTTTTTCTACTGTTTTGCAAAACGCTTTTTAACCGGGGACGAATCTTATCTACCAAATCAAGATAAAGAGTCTGGGAAAGAGGAATGGGGGTGGAAACACTCTAATACTATACGTGCCGTAAAATTGGTATCAATGGGATAGGTCGCGGCGGCGAGCTGGCTGTCGCAGCCTAGGTTTTATCGTCTGTTGGGGGAGAGAACATCCGGGCGAGGTCTCCATCGCCGTGGCGGAACGGCCGCCGGTGTCCGGCTATGTCCTGTCTCAGTCCCCGGTCGCGCTCGATACGGCTCAGGTCCTCGCCCAGGCTGCGGGTGTTGCGCATGTTGATCCCGATGAAAGACCCTTTTTCCGGGTGCAGGTCCCGGAAGATCTTTATCGGGAAATGGTCCGGTGCCTCGGATGCTCCGGAGATGAAAATCTCCTGCAGCCGCGCCCGGAAGCTCTTGTTCAGGCTTATTTTCAGCAGGTTGACTTCCGGCTGGTTGAGCTGATTCAGCATTACCAGGCTGGTTTTCTCCAGCAGCCTGAAAAGCGCGGTCTCATCCAGTTTAAGGTCTCCGTCCCCGCCTCTTTCCTCGTGGTGGAGGCCGCTCTCCTCTCCTGATTCGCTGAAAAAAAGCACCCCGCCGGCCGCCACGAAATTAACCAGCCGGGCGGATATTTTCAGCTTGTCCTGCTCGAGTTTCTGTTTGTCGGCGACCTTGCCATCGACCAGGTGGCGGACCAGGGCATCGCCAAAGACCCGGTGAACATCTACCTCTTTACGGGAAAACTCCATTGCGCTTTCCTGTGTCCCGGCTGTTTTTCTCCAGGCCGGGGGATTATCCATATTTTCTCTAATAGCGTATTGAAATATTAAGATTCAGGGTATAAAGGCTGTCAAGGGCTGTTTCCACTCCCGGGACTACGACATGCGCCAAGAGAGCATTGATCGCATAACATATTCGAATTCTTAAAGTTACACTGGAAACGGCTTGCCTCGCCCCTTGAGAAGCCCATGAGACCACATATTAATTAACGGGGCGTTGAGGTTTTTTTCAACGCCCCTCTAATTTACATAATATTAACAAGTTATGATAATTACACCTGTTCATTGTATTATAGCGAAACGGTTCTTGTCAAGTTTTTTCGTGGCCCGCCTCCGGCTGAAAAAGCCGCCACCCGCCCGTATTCCGGCACTCAGAGGTATTGTCTGCGGCTTCCCGGATCCGGCCACCGGCCGGCCGGGAGCGAAAAACTTGTCTTAAAGGGACAACTTTTTTATTTTTCAACCTCGTTTTCGCGTTTCGGCCCTTCAGGCCCCTGCGGCCCAGGCAGGGAGCCAAGGGTCATTTCGGGCCGGCCCCGGTGCCGACAGGCCGCCGGATGACCGGAAAACCTGCAAACAGCCAGACCGGATAAATCAAATCTACAGGAGGTCCGGTGAATATAATTGTCTTCGTAAAGCAAGTGGCGGATACGGAAGCCCGGGTGCAGATCGCCGGAGATGGGACCTCGATCGACACCCTAGACCTCAATTTCATCCTCAACCCTTTCGATGAATTCGCGGTGGAGGAAGCCCTGCGCACCGCAGAGAAGCTAGGCGGCGAGGTAACGGTGATCAGTCTCGGCAATGAGTCAGCGGCCGGTGTCATCCGCACCGCACTGGCTATGGGCGCGGACCGGGGGCTGCTGCTGAAGACCGGCGCACGGTGCGATGACCCGCTGCAGGTGGCCCGGGCCCTGGCGGCCGAGATCGCCGGCAGCGGGTTCGACTTGGCGTTTTTCGGCAAGCAGGCGGTAGGCAACGACCACGGCCAGGTGGGGATACTGGTAGCGGAGCTGATCGGGGTGCCGGGCATCTCGATGGTCTCCGGGCTGGAAGTCGAGACCGGCGGGATCCGCGGTAAGAGGGAAATCGAGGGGGGGACCGAGAGTTTCGAGTGCGGCCTGCCCGCGGTGGTCGCCACCCAGAAAGGCCTGAACGAGCCGCGCTACGCCTCGCTCAAGGGGAGAATGGCCGCCAAGAAAAAAACCATCGAGGAAAAGGAAGTCAGCCTGGCGGAGCCGCTGCTGGAGGTCGAGTCGCTCAATTACCCGCCGCAGCGCGAGCGCGGAAGGGTCCTAGGCGAGGGCGCCGGGGCGGTGCCCGAGCTGGTGCGCTGCCTGCGCGAGGATGCCAAGGTGATCTAGAGGGGCGTTGAAAAAAGACCTCAACGCCCCGATATTAAATTTGCCGCTTCACTGGAGCGCAAGGAATCGAAGGCAAGGAGAAAACAGGTGTCGATCAACATACTGGTTATCGCGGAATTCCACCGGGACAGCGGGTTCAGGAAGTCCGTGCTGGAAGCCCTGGGCGCAGCCCGGCGGCTGGCTGCAGGTGCGGGCGGGGGTGAAGTCTCGGCCGTGGCGGCTGCCGAAAAGGTTGGGGATTCCGCCGCCGACCTTGCGGCTTATGGCGCCGACAAGGTGCTGCTGGCCGAGCGGCCCGAGTTTGCAGTCTATTCGCCAGGCGGCTTCGCCGCAGCCGCGGCCGCGGCCGTGAAAAAGGTCAAGCCTGCAGTGGTGCTGGTGCCCGGCACCGCCTTAGGCAGGGACCTCACTCCCCGGCTGAGCGCCCGCCTGGGCGCCCCTGCGGCCACCGACTGCGTGGGCCTCGAACAGGACGGCGACAGGATCGTGGCCGTGCGTCCGGCATATACCGGCAAAGTGCAGATGCGGGTGGGTTTCAAGGGCAGTCCCGCTATCATCTGCCTGCGCCCGAACGTTTTCCTCCCCGAGAAGGAAGACAGGTCCCGCAGCGCCGAGACAGTCTCCCTCGGCCTGGAGCTGACCGAAAAAGACCTGGCGCTCAGGATCACGGGCACCGAGAAACAGGTCTCCGACCGTCCCGATGTAGCCGAGGCGGACCTGATTATCTCCGGGGGACGGGGCATGCGCGAGCCGGAGGGGTTCCGCCTGCTGGAGGAGCTCTCCTCGGCCCTGGGCGCAGGTATCGGGGCCAGCCGCGCTGCGGTGGATGCCGGCTGGCGGCCCCACGGCGACCAGGTGGGACAGACCGGCAAATCGGTCAGCCCCTCGCTGTACGTGGCCTGCGGGATCAGCGGCGCGGTGCAGCACCTGGCCGGGATGATCGGCTCGAAATGTATCGTGGCGATCAACAAGGACCCGGAAGCGCCGATTTTCAAGGTGGCCAATTACGGTATTGTCGGGGACGTGTACCAGGTGCTGCCGGCCCTGATCGAGGAGCTGAAAAAGGGCTAAGACTTTTGTTCCCCGTGAGATAGAAAAACTTGTAGCTGGAGGACCTGACTTGTCCGAGGAAAAATTCGACTGTATAGTGGTAGGGGCCGGGCCTTCCGGCATCGCCGCCGCCCTGACCCTGGCCAGGGCCGGGCTGGAAGTGGTGGTCCTCGAGCGCGGGGAGTACCCGGGAGCGAAAAACCTCTTCGGCGGGATCCTCTTTACCACCATCCTCAACCGCCTGGTCCCGGAGTTCTGGAAAGAGGCCCCGGTCGAGCGCCACGTGGTCGGCAGGAGGTTCAGCTTCCTCAGCGAGGACAGCGAGCTGGCGGTGGATTTCGCCTCCGGCAAGTTCGACAGCCCGCCTTACAACAACTCGTTCATCGTGCTGCGCAGCCGTTTCGACCGCTGGTTCGCCGGGCAGGCCGAGGCGGCAGGCGTGGAGATCTACCCCGAGATCGTGGTGGATGATTTCATCCGCACCGGGGGCAGGGTCACCGGCATCCTGGCCCGCGGCGAGGGCGGAGAGCACGATGAGCTGCACGCCGATGCGGTGATCTGCGCCGAGGGCGCCAACAGCCTGCTGGCCGAGAAGAGCGGGCTGCGCAAGCCGATGACCCCCGGCAACCGCCTGGTGGCGGTCAAGGAGATCATCCGGCTGCCGCGCGAGGTGGTGGAGGACCGCTTCCACCTCGAGGGCGACCAGGGAACGGCCTACGAGTTTTTCGGCGAGGCGGTCAAGGGCATGGTCGGCTCGGGGTTCATCTACACCAACCGCGACAGTATCTCGGTGGGAGTGGGCTGCACGGTCGAGGATTTCCTCGAGAAACAAATCTCGCCCAACGACCTGCTCGAACAGTTCAAGGCCCACCCGAGGGTGCGCGCCCTGGTACGCGGCGGCGAGGTGGTCGAGTACTCGACCCACATGCTGCCCGAGGACAGCTACGATGAGCTGCCGGAGATGGTGGGCGACGGGTTGATCCTGGTGGGCGACTCCGCCGGCCTGATCAACGCCAGTATCTACCACGAGGTGACCAACCTGGCCATGGCCAGCGGGGTGTTCGCCGCGGAAGCCGTAATCGAGGCCAAACAGAAAGGCGATTTCTCCAAGGCCGCCCTCCAGGCCTACCGCAACAAACTCGAGGAGAGTTTCGTTCTTAAAGACATGTTCCATTTCCGCCACGTGGTGCATTTCCTCAAGAGCCACAAGCAGTTCCTGAACGAATACCCGGACCTGTTCATCGAGCTGATGGTCGACTATTTCACGGTGAGCGAAACGACCAAGCCGGAAGTGCGCAAGCAGGTTTTCAGAAAATTCCGCCGGCGGGTCAAGCTGATCCCCTTCCTGCGCGACCTGTGGGCGGCCAGAGGAGCGATGGTATGAGCGACAGTCCCGAGAGCATGACCGCGCCCACCCCGGTGGTCTCGCTGGATGACAAGCTGGCGCTGGTCAAGCGCAAGTTCGCCAAGGACAGCCACATCGAGGTGGACCAGGCACTTTTCAGGCAGGACACCCTCAAGGCGGTGCTGTTTGTCTGCCCGGCCAAGGTCTACGAGCTGAACGAGGAGACCGGCGAGTGCCTGGTCAATTTCGAGAACTGCCTGGAGTGCGGCACCTGCCAGGTGGCCGCGCGTGAGTATGTCAAGTGGGACAACCCGCAGGGCGGTTTCGGGGTGAGCTACGCGCTGGGGTAGTCGATTAAAAATTTGCTTATGACTGCAGAGGCCGGCCTGTCGCCATGACATGCCGGCCTTTTATGTGCCCGGGATACAGCCGGATATGCTGGTAGACAATAATATTTATCTGTAATCTCAAGTTTGTCTCGATTCTTGCCGAAAACTGTTGTATATTTTATACAACAGCACAAACAGGGGGGAGGCGTGTCATGGCTGCTAAAATGTTTGGCGAGCTCTTCAAAGAGCTGCGTCTAAAAAAGGGCTTCACTCTCCGCGAATACTGCCGGGAATCAAATCTGGACCCGGCATATATCAGCAGACTCGAAAGGGGCAAAATACCACCGCCGAACAATGAGAAAAAATTGGCTGAATTTGCACTTTCTTTAGGTCTGGCAAGAGAAAGTGAAGAGTGGCGAAATTTTATTAGTGTGGCCCTGGTATCTGCCGGCAGAATCCCGGATGATATATTATCTGATGAAGAGGTATTAAAACACGTACCGGTTTTCCTGAGAACCCTGAAGGGGGAAAAACTTACAGAAGAACAGCTTGATTCTCTGCTCGAAATCATTAAAAAGGCATGATAGTGAATGAGCTTGAAGTACTTTTTTCACCCTTTCCGCCCTACTTGAACCTTCTCTTCCACATGCGGCCGTCGCGCAGGCTCACCTCCCCGCGCTTCCTGCGCTCCTCGCGGCTCTCCCCGGGCTTGCCCTCCGGCTTGTAGGGCGTGCCGCCCACTCTGAAGCGGGCCACCCGCGAGTCGCGCCTGAGTTTCGAGTTGATCGCAGTAACCAGCAGGAAATACCCGGCACCGATGACCACCAGCAGGATGATGCCGATAACTTTCGCCGTGCCGATATCCATTGCCGCCACCTCCGGCGTTGAGCATCCCTACAGGTTAATACCACCCCGGTCCCGGCCCGGTTCCCCGACCGGGGCCAGGGCCCACCTTTTCAGCGCCCTTGACGCTCATCCCCGAAACGCATGTCGCCGGGCTCGAGCCCGGCGCTCCGGCAATGAGCCTCGAAAAGCTGAAAATAGTTCTCGCGCAGGCCCTGCCCGGGGTCCAGCCCCAGGTCTGCGGCCAGCCGGTCCATCTGGTCCGGCGGCACTTCCAGCTCGAGGAAAAAGCCCAGGTGGGGCAGCCGGTCCAGCTCGGCCGACACCTCGGGGCCGCGGCTGAAATGCTCGCGGTATTTCTCGTAAACCCGCTCCGTGGTAAACCCGAGCCGGTTGAGGATATAGCGCATGGTCTCGAAGTCCGCCACGGCCAGCTCGCTCTCCTGCTTTACTTTGAAACGGCCGGCATGGGTTCTGTCTGCCGGGGGTTCCTTGTAAGTAAGCCGCACCCCGCTGTCCTGCCGCAGGCGCAGCAGGTTGCCGCCCTTCTTCAGAGACCGCCCGGGCGTGTCGAAAACGATATTGTGCTCGAAAACTGTCCCGCTCGAGCTGAAACCCAGGTCATGCAAGCGCCTGCGCATGTCTTCCGGGTCTTTCAGCAGGAACTTGAGTTCCACCTCTGTCTGTCTCGGGCCGGGTTTCACGGCACTCCCCCTGGCTTGGGTAAACAGGTCCAGCGCTTTCTTCAACCTACCCGGCTGCCGACGAAAAGTCAACGCACCGGGCTAAAAATCCGCCCGACCCGGGCGCGTTTGCCCCGCAGGAGGGTGGCATCCTTTTTGCAAATCCGAAAATATCTGTCAAAACACCGCTCCCGCTGCTTTGGCAAAACTGGCGCCGCGGTTATCCCGGGTGATCAGGCCGGTCCCGGGACAGCCGGGTGAGCGAGGCATTTGAAAACTGTTGAAAAAAGGCAGGTTGGCTGATCCGGCTTGTTTTTTCCTTGCCTTTTTCTTCCGGGCTGTTATTATTTCATAAGTTATGCACCAGTTTTCGCAACTCACAATATTATCCTGCACTGGCCATGATCTATTTTACTGGCATCTCGACCAGGCATCTCAGCGCCTGGGACATCCCCGATGACACGCCGCGCTATTCCTCGGTGGACGACTGTTTTCACCAGTTCCTGGCAATGCATGTCAAAATGCTGCGGTTGTGTCATGAATCCACCGACCCCTATTACCTCCGCTACCTGGCCTGCGTAAAGCATTTCGACTGCCGGGTCAGGCTGAGCTACCGGGAGTTCCGCAACGTGGTGGCGACCCTGGTCGAGTTGTACCGCCAGTATTTCAAGGATACAGGCAACCGCCGCCGCCAGGGCACCCTGGACAACATAGGCAAGTTCGAGCGCCTGATTTACCTGTATTCCAACAAGACGTTTCCCCTCCACTCCGCCGCCGACTGATCCCCTGACGCCGGGCCCTTCATAAGCCTTTCTTCGCAACTGACTGCAAAATAGTCAATAACCACCCCTAAAAGGGGTGGCTTGTGGGTGACCCTAAAAGGGTAAATTCATTTCTTCCATAATCCGAGTTGATCCAT
>JAFGTO010000001.1 GCA_016934095.1 Candidatus Glassiibacteriota bacterium | reverse complement strand
TTGCTTTGGCAGTGGTATTCGGATAGACCGACCGGCGGGAGGAGGGCAAAAAGGCTGCCAGCCCGCGCCTGACAAAGCACAGGACGTACTAGTTGCTAAAATTTATAAACTATCCGGGCTAGTAGAGCACCCTCACTTCCGCAGCTTCCAGCCCCTCGACCGTAAAACGCAGCAGGCCGGAGTCCGGGTCGAAGCGGAATTCCAGTGGCCCGCGGCTCGAGACCACCCTGGCGGGCAGCCTCGCCGAGTAAAGGCTTATCTCCCCGCCAGCCAGCAGGTCGAGCCTGTAGGCGCCCGGGTTGGCCCAGCCGCAGCTTTCGAAAATCCCCGCACTGTTGAACATCGAGACAACCCCGAGGGGGGCCACCCCCTGGTCGAGCGCCGAGATGGTGTAGAGCTCGAACCCGGCATTTTTCAGGGTCGCGGGCCAGGTTTCCCGCCACGTGCGCAGGCACGGTCTCCCGCCGCCGAAAGCCCAGACCGCGTAGAGCTTGTCCGGCGAGGTGCCGGGGACCAGAGACACGCTGAGGCTGTCGCTGAGCGCGGCTCCGGCCTCCGGGCTGCTGCGGCAGTTCCAGGCGCCGAGCATGAAAGTGCCGGCCCGGTTGCGGCTGAACAGTTTCAGCAGCACGTCCTCGCGCCGGGGGTCGCGGAACAGGATGTCCGGGGTGGGCAGGGCGGGCTCCACGCACCTCAGCACGCGCCCGTCCGGCAGGGCCACCGCGGCCAGCAGGCCGAAGTCCTGCTCGCCGACCTTGTCGGAGACATACACCGGCCCGCCGGAGATCGCCCGGGCCGCGGCGTGGAAAGCCCCCCAGGGGTGGCCGGACTGGAACATATCCCAGTCCGGCAGCACGAGCTGCGCGGTGAGCAGCGAGTTGTAGGCGTTGTTCACCAGGTGGTCCCGGTGGCTGGAGGGGTCGTCCGGGAAGAAGTCGTTGGAGTTGCGGGTAACGGTCGAGCCGGCGGCCTGGAAGAGGACCTCCGAGCCCAGGGACATGCAGTTGATGATGGAAGAGGCGCCGAAATGGCGCTCCACCGAGGACTCGAGCGCCCGGCGGTAGGCGCCCATGACCTCGGTTAGCGGGCCCAGGCCGTAAGTCATGAACTCCAGGTGGGACTGGTTGTCCACTTTGACCCCGGTCACGCCCTGGGAAGCCAGCCGGGCGTGGTAATCATCGTAGAAAGCGGCGACCGCCTCCGGCCTGACTACGTTGTAGTCGAAAGCTGCCCAGCGGGCGAACTCCCCGCCGAGCGGCCGGTTCGAGCGGCCCCGCGACCGGTAGGTATCGTATGCGGCCAGCTCCGGGCTTCGCGGGTCGATCCCGCGCCAGTATCCCTGCAGGGTATGCCAGACCAGGAAGTCCCGTACGCCGAAATCTTTTTTTGCCGCCGCCACCGTGGCCCCCAGCCCCAGGGGAAACCTCTCCCGGTTCTCCCCCAGGCCGGCAAGGTAAGTTTCCTCATCCAGGAAACCGTAGGCAGTGGCTTCCTGCCAGCCGTCGTCGAGGATGACAAAGCCCGGCTGGATACCACCCCGGTCAAACGAGCGCAGGCCCTCCAGCACTTTCTCGTGGGTAACCTGGTGGTAGAAAGCGTTCCAGGTGCACCAGCCCAGGTAATCTATCCAGCCCGGCGGCTGCTTGTCGGAGCGCAGCCTGCCCGGCCCGTCCTGCCCCACGATCGCCCGGAAAGCCTGTGCCAGCATCCGGTACGAGTCGTCGCCGCGGGCGATGTAAGCGCCGCGCAGCCGCCGGGCCGGGCCGCCGGGGCAGTTATTGTCCGCCTCGACCCGGAAACCCGTGCTGTCGCCGGCCAGCGCCAGGCGGTAGCCCTGGTCCAGCAGGGGCACCAGCAGGCCGAATGAGCGGTCCGTGCGCTCCCACAACAAAAGCTGGGTTTCCGGGGGAATCCCGCTCTCGCTGTCGATAAAGACCGGCTCCAGCCACCAGGGGAGCCTCCGGTACAAGGCGGTGGCGCGCTCGAGTGCCGCAATCCTGAAACCGTGCCACTGCCTGTATCCGCCGAGGCTGTCCTCCCCGGACTCGAAGTAGAGGAAAGCACCTGCGGGCGTGTTCTCTTCCCGGGACACCGAGACACCCGGGGGAAGCCCGGAGAGGACACCGTTGCCCTGCTGCTCGAGTCTGCCTCCGGCCGACCGCCACGGGTCTTGACCGCCGGTTCTGCCACAGGCTAAGCACAACAGCAAATAACCGGGCAGTAGATAACGGATGAAAAGCCTCATAAGAAATTATTCTGCAAGATGTAACTAATTGCACAGGCTGTTCGTTTGGTAAAAAACCGCCGCAAGGAAAAGTAAAAGATAATTGACTGAAGGATACTCCAATCGGACAACCGGGTCAAGTCCGGCATCATCTGCGGGTTCAATACTTTTTGGCCAGATAAGCGGCGCAAGGAAAGGAATGCCTGGAAATCGCCGCCGTATGCTCCCCGGCGCTTCGGCCCGGACGTGCCAGGGAACGGGTCCCCAGCCCGGCAAGGCAAATCAACGAGTATGTCTTGACTTTCCGGGCGTTATTATGCATATTTTAGTTGTTATACAAAAACAAATGACAGCCTTTCCGCTGGTTGATTGATTTACCTTGCGGAAAAAGCAGTTTTTTTACGAACAAATTAAGAATAAGATTAAGAGTATTTTACGATCAGGGACAGAGCAAAAAGGGCAAAGCCGGAACTGTCGTTGGTTTAAGAATTTTGAAAAATTTATAGTTTTTCATATAGATAATATTTGGTAGACAACGGTTTTGCCCCTTTAAAGAGAAGTGCATGCTTTTCTTGAAGTGGGCATTTTTTATGCGCTCCGCTGCCCGGTCCGGGATTTCCATCCGGCCGGGCCGGTATCAATCTTCGAAGGCCAGGAACCGGGCCGGAAAGGAGGCGGATGAGAGACAGAGAGTTTGTTTGCCGATTTGTCGGATGTTTCTTTAAGTCGCCGTTTTACCGATTACCATGCTTTGAAATAAGGAGGTGGGAAAGCCTGAGAAAAACCTGGTTTTTTGTTCTGATTGTCTAATTCTACCAGAGGTAATTTGAGGAGGTATTTATGATTTTTCCTGGTAAAATGGATTGCCATCCAGGAAGAGCTGTTCTGGGAGTTCTTCTGGCTCTGTTGATCCCGGTCTCCCTGATGGCGCAGTTGGCGGAAGGCAAGATCGAGGGCTTTGTCAGGGACAAGGATACCGGACAGCCCCTTGCCGGAGCACAGGTGGCAGTCGAGGGCACCAACCTCGGCAATGTCACCAACGAGGACGGTTACTATTTTGTCCTGAACGTTCCTCCGGGACTGCGCACGATCACCGCTTCCTATACCGGTTACCAGAAGACCAGCATCGGAAACCAGAGGATCATGGCCGGGCATACGGCCACGGCCGACTTCAACCTGAGCTCTACGGTCATCAGCCTGGAAGGCATCGTTGTCGAGGGTGAAGCGGTTCCCCTGATCCAGCGGGACAACGTTCAGACCAGGCAGAACCTCACCACCGAGGAGACCGCCGAGGTCCCCTACGACGACCTGAACGATATCATCGGGCTGCAGGCCGGCATCCGCCAGGAGGGTGAGTTCAGCTTCACCATCCGCGGCGGCCGCCAGAACGAAGAGGCGGTTTATGTGGACGGCGTGCTGGTGCGCAACTTCTCCACCGGCCTCAACGAGCAGAGCCCTGCGGACAATTCCACCCTGATCAAGCTCTCCCCGGATGCCATCGAGGAAGTCAGCGTGATTACCGGCGGCTTCCAGGCCGAGTACGGTAACGCCCAGTCAGGAGTGGTGAATATCGTCACCCGCAGCGGCGGGCAAAAGTTCGCCGGCTCGGTCTTCTACAAGACCGATGAGATCCTGCCGACCGAGTACAGCTACGGTTTCAACCAGGTCCGCGCCCATCTGGGCGGCCCGTTCTTTGCCAAGAACTCGAACTTTTTCACCTCCCTCGAGATGCGCGGCACCAAGGATACCAGCCCGCGCCGTGGCGAGGAATACGGCCGGTTCAAGGGCACCACACCACAGTTCTACAACGGTTTCAACAAGCTGTTGGGCGGTTACCTCACCAGCAACGGTATCGGGCAGGAGGACCTGCCCGGGGTCGTATTGCCCAAGTGGGGCGAGCGCATCGGCCAGGAAGGCGATGAGTACCTGCTCAGCGCCAAGGTCAACCTGCCGCTAGGAGAGCGGCTGACCACGCTCTGGAGCTACACCCAGAACCGCAACCAGCAGATGAATTTCGACCTGCAGAACAACCTGCGCAACATGCCCGGCCGCACGGCGAGCTTCAACAAGACCAAGAACGGCGTGCTGGGTGTCGACTGGGACGTGATCAAGAGCGCATCCAGCAGCTACAGCCTCAGGTTCCGTTTCAGCGGCTATGAGAACGACCTGCATGACGGTCCGATCGATCCGCGCTGGGCGGACTCCGACCTCAGCTCGGTAGAGCAGCTGGACTTCAGGGACGAGAACCTGATAGACGGCCGCAGCACTTTCCTGAATTTCGGTTTCGGCGATTACGAGTTCCTCTACGGCGACATGTACAACAAGATGGACGCCGATGCAATCGTCGCCAAGTACGGAGAGGTGAACCGCTGGGACCAGAACCTGCCGTCCTCCTCGTCCACCGGCAGCCCTTACTGGGGCTGGGGTTCTCTGGTCAAGGGCGGGACCAGTGTGGACGTGCTCAATCAGCGGGAGCGCAGCGCTACGTTCAAGCTGGACCTTGACGCCCAGGTGGACCGCTACAACCGTATCAAGATGGGTATCGACGAGAAGATCATCAGCCTGGACGGGATCAACCTGACCAACTTCGGCGGTATCCTCAGCGGAAACACCCAGAACTATTACCGGGCCCATCCCTCGCTGTTCAGCGCCTATGTCCAGGACCGTGTGGACGTGGGCGACCTGGTGGTGGATTTCGGCCTGCGCTGGGACCGCATGGACCCGCGGGCCAAGTTCGCGGCGGAGGCGGGAGAGGGGCCGTTCGGCGATCAGGTGGATGCGCCGGTGCGCAACGTGCTCAGCCCGCGCCTGGGAGTGGCCCACCCGGTCACCGACCGCACCCAGTTCCGTTTCAGCTACGGGCATTTCTACCAGCCCCCTCCCTTTGACCTGATGTTCGCCCAGCAAAATGTCCGCAGCGACTACATCTGGTCGATTACCGGAGACAAGGACCTGGATTTTTCCAAGACCTCCGCTTTTGAGGTGGGTTTCACCAGCCTGCTGGGTGAAGACATGGTGCTGGACGTGGTCGGCTATTACCGCGATTTCGAGGGCAACCTGGCTGTCCGCTACTGGATACCCTCTTATGAGTCCCGGCCCATGCCTTTCATTACCAACCAGGATTACGGTAACTCCAAAGGCGTGGATGTGACCCTCAAGCGCCGCCTGGTGAAATACCTGTCCTTCGATATTACCTATTCCCTGCAGAAAGCCAGCGGCACCGGCTCGACACCCAATTTCTTCCAGCGGCCCGACCGCCTGGTGGATGTGGTCACCGGTGAATACATCGAGCCCCCGGTGCGCTTCTGGCCGGTCGGCAACGACCGCACACACAGCCTGAACACTCAGGTGAACCTGCGCCTGCCTGCCGATTGGCAGGAAGAAACTTTCCTCGGCAGCCTGCTGAAGAACACCTCGTATTATTTCGTCCAGGGATTCGGCACCGGCGGATTCACTGGTGTCCGGACCCCCGAAGCCCTCTCCGGCGGGCGCGTGCCGCTGATCGATCCCAACTCGCTGCGCGGCACCTCGGGTAAGTATACCCACCTGCGGGGCACCAAGCGCTTCCCGCTGGGTGAGGGGATGTCCATTTCGGGTTTTGTCGAAATCCGCAACCTGGTCCAGTGGAACGCACAGAAAGGCCTGTTCCCGGCCGGCTCCGCCCAGCTCACCGCCATCCAGAACGAGTTTTCGGGTGTCGGGGGTGTCAGCGGTACCCAGTACATCGGCAATTACCGGACAGACCCGGTAGCGGCCTATGCGAGCAACCCGGAGGCCCAGGCCCTGGCCGCACTTCGCGATTACAACAACGACGGTGCGATCAGCAGGGCCGAGCAGTTCGTGGCCGAGCGCCTGAACCAGGCGATAATCGACGGCTGGAACGCCGGCGGCACTCCCCGTACCTGGCGCTTCGGTCTTGAGGTGGATTTCTAATTTCAGTACAAGGCAGGAATCACTCTGAACCTTTTAAAGAGGATTTATTATGTTGATAAGCAGGAGATTCACCGCAAGCATACTGGCTGTGTTTGCATTACTGATCCTCTTCCAGGTGGATACGGCCCAAGCCGGAAGAAGGAAGATGGTAATCAATAATGTCGATATGACCGGCATCGACCAGGGCGGCAGGATCCGGGATATCTACTGGCCCCGCGGCAGTGGAATCACCTATCTCTATTCCTCGCGCCCCTGGTTCGGCGCTCTTCTGGATGTTGACGGCGATGGTCAGTACACCGACACCGTGGTAGTCAACCAGAAAGCCGGAGAGATGTACCCGGGTTATCTCGACCCCGCAGACGGCCAGGTGAAATGGTCCGAGCCCTGGAGCAGCCTGAACGACGACCTGACAGCCAACACGACGGACCTCGCCGGCTGGCCCGATATCTTCAAGGTGGACGGCGAGCCCGACTTGCGCGGCGACCAGGATATCGTGGTGGCGGTCCAGGACATGACCAGCGAGACCTTTGAATCCACCCCGTACAAGATCGGCATCCAGTTCATGATGCATTTCTGGGCCTACAAGCGGGATGCGGCCAAGGACTTCGTCTTTGTCGAAAACTCGGTGATCAACCGCTCGCAGTATATCGTGGACGAGAGCCCGCCGATACAGACCGGTCCTTTCACGTGGAAGGACTGCTACTTCGCCCAGCGCATCGACCCGGACGTGGGACCCAACTACTCGGATGACCGCTCGGGGTTCATGAAGGCCAAGAACCTCGGTTTCACTTTCGACCGGGATTTCACCGATGGCGGCAAGCCTATCGGCTTCATGGGTGTCCGCATGCTGGCAACACCCGTGGTCAACGGCCAGGAGCTGGGGCTGACCAACTGGACCTCGATCCAGAACCCTTCCGATGACTACATCGTCCCTGACCCCACCGATGACAAGACCCAGTACCGGATAATCTCGGCGGCCCCGGGCCAAGTGCTCGACCCGGTGTACGACCCGGCCAAGGATTACCAGTTCTCGGGAATCACCGGCGATACCAGGCAGATAGTAGTCAGCGGGCCGTTCGACATGCAGCCCGAGGACGAGCAGTCCCTGACCATGAGCTTTCTCTTCGCTTTCGGAGTGGATGATAATCCCGCTTACGAGACGGACGAGGACGTGATCGCCCAGCTGCCCAACCTGGTCGAGCTGGCCGATGCGGTGCTGCTGTTCTACGACCTGGGAGCGGCGGCCAAAGGCCTGCCGACCCCGGCGCTGAGCCTGGTGCCCGGCAACAACAAGGTAACCCTCAACTGGAATGCGGTCTCCAGCCCCAACCCGAACATTGCAGTCTACGAGTACAGGCTGTACCGCTCTTTTAACGCGGCGGGCCTCGACCCGCAGGGCCAGCCCGACTACCAGCTGCTGGCCAGCCTGGAGCCCGGGCAGTCCAGCTACAGCTACGTGGATGATGACACCAGGCTGATCAACGGCTGGAAGGTCTATTACGCGATCACCGTGGTCGACCAGCTCTCCGGTGAGCTGGCCGAGAAGCTGGGCGCCGGCATCCAGGCCGGCGAGCCGCTTTTCAGCCTGGACAACACGGTAACCCCGGCTACTGATGCCCTGGCGCTGAACGACCGGGCCACCTTGAAGATCCGGGTGGTGCCCAACCCGTTCTACGCGCATGCGGCCTGGGACAACTCCCCGACCGAAAAACACGTCCAGTTCATCAACCTGCCGGACAGGTGCACGATCCGCATCTTCACCCTGAGCGGTAACCTGGTTAACGTGGTTCGGCACAGCGACGGCACCGGTACCGAGAACTACAACCTCCGCAACCGGTTCGGCGAACCGTTGGCGAGTGGTATCTACTACTGGGTTGCCACCGATCCCGGCGGCGACAGCGAGACAGGCAAGTTCGTCGTCGTTCAGTAAACCTGAATCTCAGCCGAACCATAGTTTTAAGGAGGAAAGATGAAGTTGAAAGAACTGAAAACCGTCATGCTTGCGCTGCTTTGCGCCGCACTGATACCGGCTGTATCCTGGGCCCTGGAAGCCTATCCCGACGTGGGGTACGGGAGGGTGGACGGCTACTCGGCGGTTGGGAGACGCTCCGGCGAGTTCCTCTCCATCCCGGTCAGCGCCCGCTCGGTCGGGCTCGGAGATGCCTATACGGCCGTGGTGGATGATATCAGCGCGATCTACTACAACCCGGCCGGACTGGCGTTCCTCAGCAAGACCGAGTTCCAGTTCACCCTGGTCAGCCTGCCCGCGGACGTGAGATACAACTACGCAGCCGCGGCTGTGCCGCTGGCCGACGGCCAGTGGGTGGTGGGCGGCTTCTACGGCATGCTCTCGATGGATCCAATCGAGGAGACCACCCTGCTGCTGCCCAACGGTACCGGGAACCAGGTGGATGTCTACTCCCAGGTACTGGGCGGAGCCGTGGCCTATAATTTCTCCGACCGCTTCTCTGTCGGCATCTCGGTCAAGCATGTCTACGAAGACTACTGGGGAGTGAACGCCCAGGCCGTGGCTTTCGACCTGGGAACCAACTACCACACCGAGTTCCTGGGCCGTGATTTCAAGCTGGGACTGGCAATCCTCAACCTGGGCACCGACCTGAAATTCACCGGGTCCCGCCTGCAAACCATTGTCGACCCGGCGGAAATCCCACAAGAACAGGAACAATCCGGTTATGTCAACCGCGACCCCCGTCCCCAGCGCGAGCTGGAGTACCGTACCTACGGGTACACCCTGCCCACGGTCTTCAAGATCGGGGCCTCGATGGTGATGGCTTCGAGCGAGAGGGCCAGCTGGCTGGTGGGCCTGGACCTGATGCAGCCGAACAATGTCCCGGTTTCCTGGGCCTTGGGGACCGAGGTCAGCGCCATTTTCAGCGAAGATCTGACCGGAGCTTTCCGCTTCGGCTGGCGCGTACAGACCGACCAGGACGAGGACAACCTGGGGGGGAGCGACCTCTACGGCGGTGGTACCAGCGCCAGGGGTCTGAGCTTCGGCGGCGGCCTGCACCGCAACTTCAGCATGTTCAACCTGGGATTCGATTACGCCTATCGCAACATGGGCCACCTCTCGGCCAACCAGTTTTTCGGGTTTAAAGTCGGCTTCTGACCCGGAAATACAGGCGTATCCCATTGGCCGGTCCCGCTTCCCGCGGGGCCGGCCTTTTTGTTGGTGGTGCACCCGGCAGGGGAACTGTCAGCCGGACCGCAAGGGTGCCAATCGCAAGGGGGGATATGAGGGAAGCCGCAGGCAAGGCCGGGTGTTCAAAGGGCGACAGGTGCAGATCGCAGATGCATGCCTGCAGACTTTCTTACTGTTCCGGCACCCTGCGCGACACGCGGAACACGTACTTCCAGATAGTGTTGGATCTCGGACCGGAGAAAATCGTCTTGCTAAGACCAAAGCCCGTGAGCACCTAAGGCCGATTCCCCCCATAATGACCTTGTACCGGATGGTGCCCTCTTTGACATACTGCCCTTGACTATTATCATAGCTGGGGAATATCGGTTTTTTATTAATGAGCTAAAAGTGCCCAACATGTTCCGGAGTGATACAGTCCAGAAAATCATTGACACTTAAGCAGAGCAAGGTTTATTTAATATGGACTCCGAACAAAGTATATAATATAATGGCCTGGGAAATTTAGACAGTGCAATAAGGTGGATTTGCCGATTATATTTAAGGGCAAAAGAGGAGGCAAGTCCATGCG
>JAFGTO010000578.1 GCA_016934095.1 Candidatus Glassiibacteriota bacterium | reverse complement strand
GCTCGAGGAGTTCCTGCTGGCCGCCGAGTATATCCTCGACTCCGGCAACGAGCGGGTAGTGCTCTGCGAGCGGGGCATCCGGACTTTCGAGACCGCCACCCGCAACACCCTGGACCTCAACTCCGTGGCCCTGGCCCGCGAGCTGAGCCACCTGCCGATCATCGTGGACCCCAGCCACGGGACCGGCAAGGCCTCCCTGGTCAGGCCGCTGACCCTGGCCGCCCGGGCGGTAGGCGCCCACGGGGTGATGGTGGAGGTCCACCCGGACCCGCGCAGCGCCCTGTCGGATGGCCAGCAGAGCCTCGATTACAAGCAGTTCGGCGAGCTTATCTCCAGCCTCGAACTATAAGATGGTCCCGGGCAAAACCCCGGAGAACGAAATAAGCGATAAGGCCCGCCGGGCGGCCTGTCCCGAAAAAAACAGTCAAGAGCCGATTGACCATGAGTGCCGCGGACAGATCTTTCCTTCCCGGAGCGCAGGTACCTGCCGCTGAGATGGCCCGGCTGCTGGAGAGCTTCCGGCGGGCCACCGGCTGCGCCGTGTTCGTGCTGGACTCTGAGGGCCGGCCGGCGGAAGGCCTGGGCAAGCCGCGCAACCCCGACATCTGCCGGGCAGTCGGTGCCAGCGCCCCGGCAGCCAGGCGCTCCTGTATCAACGAGCGCCACCGGGCCGGCGAACAAGCCTACCGCCTGGGCGAGCCTTTCATCTTCTGCTGCCATGCCGGGCTCATCGCCTTCTCGGTGCCGCTGCTGCAGGGGCCGCGCCTGCTGGGCTCGGTGGTCAGCGAGCCCATGCTGATGCGCACTCCTACCCCGCCGGAGGCCCGTGAGCTGGCGGTGCGCTTCCTGGGCGGTCCCCGCTGTTCGGATGAGAGCATGCACCTGCTGTCCAAGCTGCCGGTGCGCCCAGAGCGGGAGGTGCAGGCCCTGGCAGACCTGCTTTTCAACGTGATCAACTGCCTGATCAGCACCCAGGCCATGATCCTCAGCCAGCAGGCCGAGATAAACCAGCAGCAGGCCCGGATCGCCGAGATCCTCCAGCAGGGCAAAAAGCTGGAGCGGCACGGGCAGGGCGCGGCAAGGCCGTATTCCAGCCTGGAGCGCGAGCTGCTGGAAATGGTAAAGATGGGGGAGCGCAAAGCCGCCCGCGCCATCCTGGACAACCTGCTGGGGAGGATCCTCTTTGCCGGCGCGGCCCAGGACGAGCTGACCCGGGCGCAGCTGCTCGAGCTGGTGATGATGCTCTCGCGCGCCGCAGTGGAAGGCGGCGCCAACCTCGAAGAAATCCTCGGCCTCAAGTACCAGTCAATCCTGAACCTTTCACGGGTCAACCAGCCCGACCAGCTCTGCCGCTGGATCATCAAGATCTTCGACCAGTTGATGGACTGCATCTACCAAAACCGCGGAATCAGCCACAACCGGGTTTTCATCCGGGTCAAGGAATATATCTGGAAAAACCACCAGCGGAAGCTTACCCTGGAGGAAGTCGCCGAGACCGCCGGCCTGAACAGGTTCTACTTGAGCCACCTTTTCCGCCAGGAGCTCGGCATAACTTTTACCGAGTACCTGAACTCGGTGCGGGTGATGGCCAGCAAGATACTGATAGAAAACAACAGCGGTAATCTTTTGCAGATAGCCCTGGCCGTGGGGTTTTCGGATTCGAGCTATTTCTGCAAGGTATTCCGTAAATTCGAGGGCGTCTCTCCCGGACAATACCGCAAATCATGCACCCCCCGCCGTCAACAAACAGCGCCGGCGGGACTCGACAAGGCCGCTTTCCCGGCTTGAAACGGATATAAAAAGCAAAAATAATCGCAAAAAATTGCCGGATTCAGCAAAATACAAGTGGATTTTTCCGGGGTTCGAGGTTATTTTAGTCCGATTCCAGAGACAGGCTGTCAGGGCGGCCTCAAAGAGCGCCTGTTAATCTTTTTGACGGAACTGCCGGTTCCCTTTAACCAAATATGCACGTTCTTGTGGAGGTTGGTTATGTCGCTGATCGACGAAATTCGCGATACCCTGGTAGTCGGCAACGCTCCGAAGGTTGCCGAGCTGACGGAAAAGGCCCTGGCTGAGGACACTCCGGTGCTGGATATCCTTAACGATGGGCTGGTCAAGGGCATGGATATCGTGGCCGAGAAGTGGAAAAACGGTGAATACTACATTCCCAACGTGCTGATCGCCGCCAGGGCCATGAAACAGGGTATGCAGCTAATCAAGCCCAAGCTTGTCGAGGGCGACTACAAGGCCAGGGCGGTGGCGGTGGCCGGTACGGTCAAGGGCGACCTCCATGATATCGGCAAAAACCTGGTGGTGATGATGATGGAGGGTGCCGGCTTCGAAGTCGTCGACCTGGGGACCGACGTCTCTGCAGAGAAATTCATCCAGACGGCCAAAGAGAAAAACGCCGACCTGATCCTGATGTCGGCTCTGCTGACCACCACCATGATGGCCATGAAAGACGTGATAAACACGCTCAAGGCGGGCGAGATGGCCGGCAAAGTCAAAACCATGGTGGGCGGAGCGCCGATCACCCAGAAATTCGCCGATGAGATCGGGGCGGATGGCTACGCGCCGGACGGAAGCAGCGCGGTCGAGCGCGCCAAGGACCTGCTCTAAGACCGCGGCACCGGCAAAAGAGGCTCTTGTAACGGGCCTGCGGACTGTCTTGTCGCCGCTCAAACCCTGTCGGGCGGGGAGTTCTGTCGGTTGCTCCCCGGCCTGTTTTTATCTCTGATAATCCTAAAAGCAGCACTCCCTCCGGTTCGATGCCTGAATTATCTGTTACATTCCTGCCTCACAACCGCACGGTCGAGGCAAGCCGGGGAGCCACCGTGCTCGAAACGGCCCGCAGGCACGGGTTCCTGATCGATGCTCCCTGCGGCGGCAGGGGCCAGTGCGGGAACTGCCTGGTCCAGGTTACCGGCGAGCCGGCCCCCCCGGTGTCCGCGGAAGACAGCCAGCACCTGAGCGCCGGCCAGCTCGGGCAGGGCTACCGCCTCGCCTGCCGACTGCCGGTAAGCCCCGGGCTTACCGTGCGGCTGCTGCAGCTCGAGGACACGGGCCGCCACAAACTGGGCCTGGTCGACCTGGAAACCCCTTTCGAGCCGGATACCAGCCTGCGCAAGCTTTCCTATGTCCCGAAAGAAGCGAGCCTCAGTAACATCAAGATCCCCCTGGCCGAGGCCCTCGCACAGGCCTTGCCGCCGGGCCTGGCTGCTGCCCCTCTGCCGCTGAAAGTGGTGGAGAGCTTCGCCCGGCTGGTTAAAAACCACACCGGGAAGCTGACCCTGGTGCTGCAGGGCGACACCCTGACAGCGGTGGAGGAGGGCGACACCCTGGGCCGGCTCTACGGGATCGCGGCTGATATCGGCACCACCACCCTGGCCGTGTTCCTCTGCGACCTCGAGAGCGGCGCCGTGCTCTCCGGCAAGGCCGGGGCGAACGGCCAGGCAGCTTTCGGCGAGGACGTGATGAGCCGGATCTCCCACTGCATGGAAAACCCCGGGGGACAGGAAGAGCTCACCGCCATCGTGCGCAGCGGGCTGGCCGACCTGGCCCGGGAGGCCTGCCGGGAAGCCGGTGCCGACCCGGCACAGATCTACCGCTGGAGCCTGGTCGGCAATACCACCATGCAGCACCTGTTCCTGGGCCTGGACCCTTCCAGCCTCGGTGTCTCCCCTTTTCTGCCCCTGGTCAGCGGCAGTGTCGGGTTCGAGCCTGCGGGCCTCGGCCTGCCCGGCTCGCCGTTCGCCAGGGGAGTATTCCTGCCCACGGTGGCCGGGCACGTGGGAGCGGACACGGTGGGAGTGGCCCTGGCCGCCCGGCTGGATGAGTGCGAGGGCCTCACCCTGGCCGTGGACCTGGGTACCAACGGAGAGATAGTGCTGGCCGACTCCGGGCGCCTGCTCTGCTCCTCCACCGCAGCCGGCCCGGCTTTCGAGGGCGCCAGGATCCGCATGGGAATGCGGGCCGTGCCGGGTGCGATAGACCGTGTCCGGGTCGAGGATGACTGGTCAGTGCACTGCCACGTGATCGGTGAGCAGGAACCGGCGCGCGGTATCTGCGGCTCCGGCCTGCTGGACCTGCTGAGCGAGCTGCTGCGGGTGGGACTGATTGATAAGAGCGGCCGCCTGCTGCCGCCGGAAGAGCTGGAGCACGCACCCGGCAAGCCCCTGGCCGGCAGGCTGGCCCGGGATGAGAGGGGCCTCCCGGTTTTCCTGGTCCGGCAGGACAGCGGCGACAGCCGGGCCCGGCCGGTGGCAGTCAACCAGCAGGATTTCCGCGAGCTGCAACTGGCTGCAGG